>NZ_JBSVXS010000011.1:0-93857 GCF_054070155.1 Pseudomonas sp. SDT291_1_S447 | reverse complement strand
CGGTTTCATCACCAACAACGATGTTGCCTGAAACTCCGCCTTCGCGAGCAGGCTCGCTCCCACATTGAATCGTAGCCGCTCTTAACCGAGCTGAGCGGCCACGTCTTCCGGAATATCAGCGTTGGAATAGACGTTCTGCACGTCATCCAGATCCTCAAGCATGTCGATCAGCTTGAGTACCTTCTCCGCACCTTCCAGATCCAGTTCGGCGCTGGTGGTCGGCTGCATGACTATTTCCGCGTCATCACCCTTGAATCCAGCGGCTTCCAGCGCGTTACGCACCGCATAGAAGCTGGTGAACGAGGTGAACACATCAATCGAACCGTCTTCGTGGCTGACCACGTCATCGGCATCGGCTTCCAGCGCCGCTTCAGTCAGCGCGTCTTCATCGACGCCCGGCGCGAAGCTGATCTGGCCTTTGCGCTCGAACAAGTAAGCCACCGAACCGTCGGTACCGAGGTTGCCACCACATTTGCTGAACGCATGACGAACGGCTGCCGCAGTACGGTTGCGGTTGTCGGTCATGCACTCGACCATCACCGCCACACCACCCGGGCCGTAACCTTCGTAGGTCAGCTCTTCAACGTTGTCCGCTTCGGTTGCACCGGCGCCACGCGCGACGGCACGGTCGATGATGTCGCGGCTCATGTTCGCGCTCAGGGCTTTGTCCAGCGCCAGACGCAGACGCGGATTGGAGCCCGGATCACCGCCGCCCTGGCGGGCCGCAACGGTCAGCTCGCGGATCCACTTGGTGAAGATCTTGCCCCTCTTGGCATCCTGACGTTCTTTGCGGTGCTTGATGTTCGCCCACTTGGAATGACCTGCCATAACTCGCTCCGAATTCTCTTTGAAACGTTGCCCGCCCTGCTCATGCAGTGGCCAGCAAACAAAAAATCTCGACCTGCTCTCTATAGAAAGAAAAAAGGCGCATCCGAAGATGCGCCTTCAGGCCCGTCTTACTCAGCCTTTGGCGTTTCGCGCAAACGAATGTGCAGCTCGCGCAATGCCTTGGCATCCACCACACCCGGCGCCTGCGTCATCACGTCAGCAGCACTCTGGGTTTTCGGGAAGGCGATCACTTCACGGATCGACTGGGCACCGGTCATCAGCATGACCAGACGGTCCAGACCGAAGGCCAGACCACCGTGCGGCGGTGCACCGTACTTCAGCGCGTCGAGCAGGAAGCCGAATTTCTCTTCCTGTTCCGCTTCATTGATACCCAGCAGACGGAAGACCGCTTGCTGCATTTCCTTGCGGTGGATACGGATCGAACCGCCACCCAGTTCGGTGCCGTTCAGCACCATGTCGTACGCACGGGACAGAGCGCCGGCCGGATTGGCTTCCAGCTCTTCAGGAGAGCACTTCGGCGCGGTGAACGGGTGGTGCAGCGCGGAGAAGCTGCCGTCGTCGTTTTCTTCGAACATAGGGAAGTCGACGACCCACATTGGCGCCCACTCGCAGGTCAGCAGCTTGAGGTCGTGACCGAGCTTGATACGCAGTGCGCCCAAGGCTTCGCTGACGATCTTGGCCTTGTCGGCACCGAAGAACACGATGTCACCGTCAACTGCACCCACACGATCAAGGATGGCGTTGAGGTTTTCCAGCGGGATGTTTTTCACGATCGGCGATTGCAGACCGTCAACACCGGCAGCGCGCTCGTTGACCTTGATGTACGCCAGGCCCTTGGCACCGTAGATGCCGACGAACTTGGTGTAATCGTCGATCTGCTTGCGCGGCATGCTCGCCCCGCCTGGAACGCGCAGTGCGGCGATACGGCATTTCGGATCGTTGGCCGGGCCGCTGAACACTTTGAAATCGACTTCTTTCAGTTGATCGGCAACGTCGACCAGTTCCAGCGGGTTACGCAGGTCTGGCTTGTCGGAACCGTAACGGCGCATGGCTTCTTCGAAAGTCATGTGCGGGAAGTCGCCGAATTCCAGACCCAGCACTTCCTTGAACAGGTTGCGGATCATTTCTTCGGTCAGGCCCATGATCTCTTTTTCATCGAGGAAGCTGGTCTCGATGTCGATCTGGGTGAATTCTGGCTGACGGTCAGCGCGCAGGTCTTCGTCGCGGAAGCACTTGGCGATCTGGTAGTAACGGTCGAAACCGGCAACCATCAGCAGTTGCTTGAAGAGCTGTGGCGATTGCGGCAGGGCGAAGAACGAACCGGCGTGGGTACGGCTTGGCACCAGATAGTCACGCGCACCTTCAGGAGTCGCACGGGTCAGGATCGGCGTTTCAACGTCGAGGAAGCCGTTTTCGTCGAGGAAACGACGGATGCTGGTGGTCATGCGCGAACGCAGGCGCAGCTTCTCGGCCATTTCCGGACGACGCAGGTCGAGGAAGCGATAACGCAGGCGGGTTTCTTCACCAACGTCGGAGAACTCGTTCAGCGGGAACGGCGGGGTTTCCGACTCGTTCAGCACTTCCAGTTCGTAACCCAGCACTTCGATCATGCCCGACGCCATGTTGGCGTTGGTGGCACCGGCCGGACGCAGACGCACCTTGCCGGTGATCTTCACCACGTACTCGCTGCGCACGCGATCGGCAGCGGCGAAGCTCTCGGCGCGATCCGGATCGAAAACCACCTGGGCCAGACCGTCACGATCACGGATATCGAGGAAAATCACCCCGCCGTGGTCGCGACGACGGTGAACCCATCCGCAAAGGGTAATTTCCTGGCCTTCCAGGCTTTCGTTCAGTTGGCCGCAATAGTGGCTGCGCATCATGGTCGTGGTTCGCTTCTCGTAATTCGAAAAATTCGGTGGAGCTCCCGTTGCTTTTCAAGCAATGCGGAACTCACGCGTGTCGTTCAACCCGGGGTTGAACCCTAGTCAGATTTGTCGCCACCGGCCAGGTTCTTCTTGGCGCCGGTCTTGAAATCGGTTTCGTACCAACCGCCGCCGCTGAGGCGAAAGCCTGGCATCGACAGTTGTTTCTTGAGCTCTGGCGCCTGACAGGCAGGGCAGTCGACCAGCGGGGCCTCGCTGATCTTTTGAATGGCTTCCAACTGATGACCACAGGAAGCACATTGATAATCGTACATCGGCATGGGGGTGTCTCGGCGATCAGATTGCCACCGCGCGCAGGGCTTTGCGGCGAAAGAGCGGGATTATATCGATTAAATGCGGGCTGTGCAGCCGTAAGACTGCACAGCCCGCAACCTCGTTTGCAACCGCTGCTTCGCGCCGACTCAGCTTCCCTGGCCTGCACTCATCACACAGACCACCCGCACCAGTGCGCTGAAATTTTTAACCCCGCCATGACGCAGATGCACTTCCCGGTCGACGTGGGACAACAGCGAACTGATCGAACAGCTGTTATTCCTGGCCATGTTGCCCAGAATATTCCAGTAAACCTGTTCCAGTCGCAGGCATGTCGCGAATCCGTTCAAACGCACGGATCGGGACAGCGGCTGAACCAATGACATGTCGAACTCGCTGACGAACGGATCGAATTTCAACTCATGCGGCAAGCCGACAACCCTGTCGCTTCGCCTGTCTCCCTCTACCATATCGTTGACACTCCTTTGTCATCTCTGCTGGTTTTCAAAGCCACATCCTGTGACTTCATAAAAGCGCAGACGCAAAGTTATATCCAGATGACTTATTGACCATAGCCGTAGGATAAGCCAACGATACAGGTAAGATTCCGGACTGCCCGCGAGCACGCCCTCAGACGTGCCCTCGGGCCCTGATCAGGCTTCGAGCAACGCACGCAACATCCACGCGGTTTTCTCGTGAACCTGCATGCGCTGGGTCAGCAAGTCTGCCGTTGGCTCATCACTGACCTTGTCGAGCAGCGGGAAGATACCGCGCGCAGTGCGAGTCACCGCTTCCTGGCCGTCGACCAGTTGTCTGATCATGTCCTCGGCACTCGGCACCCCCTCCTCCTCTTTGATGGAAGAAAGGCGTGCGTACGTGGCATAGGCGCCCGGCGCCGGAAAGCCCAGGGCGCGAATACGCTCGGCGATCGAATCCACGGCCAGCGCCAACTCGTTGTATTGCTCTTCGAACATCAAGTGCAGCGTACGAAACATCGGACCGGTGACGTTCCAGTGGAAGTTATGGGTTTTCAGATACAGCACGTAGGTGTCCGACAGCAGACGCGACAAGCCTTCGACGATGGACTTGCGATCTTCTTCACTGATACCGATATCGATTGCCATGTTTTACCCCCTAACGGCGATTGAATTCATCCAACAGGTGCAGACCCACTCTAGCAAGGCTGTCGACACCCCGCAGCCCCGATCAGGTGCAGCCACTGCGACAAATCGACCGAGGCGATGCCGCTGGCCGGGCTGATTTGAGTAGCCGCAGGCTTTGCTGTTAAATAGGCAGTGTGTCGCCATGCCCCATTTTTCGGGGTGTTGCGCATAGGCTGATGCCGTGAACGTGTCCACCGCCTCTTATTTTGTTCCGAAGCGAACCGTGCGCCTTCAGCTCTTCCTTGTGAGCCGTCATAAACGTGAGCCAATCAAAATGTTGAAAATCGTCCACCTGCTAATGGGCGCAGCGGCATTGCTGCTGTCGTTCATACCCAGCTTGAAATCCGAAGCCGTTCCCTACCTGCAACAACCCGATGCACTTTACCTGGCCTTTTTCGGCCTGCTGAACCTGGTCATCGCTCCAGTAATTCCTTACTGGAACAAAGGCCCGCGTCAGCATCTGCAAAATCTGGTCAGCGCTCTTCTGGTGCTGACCGTCGTCCTGCAAACCTTGACCCTGATCGCCCCGATGCCCGTCATCGCCGGCCAGCCAGCCGTGCTGTTCACCCTGGTGATCGCGCTGGTTGCGGTGGTCTTGCACCTGGCGGTGAGCTTCTATCGTTCTTCACCTGCTGCCGCTCCAACCAGCTATGACATGACCAACCGTGATACCGGTACCGTCAAGTGGTTCAACACCTCCAAAGGCTTCGGCTTTATCTCCCGGGATTCCGGTGATGATATTTTCGTGCACTTCCGTGCCATCCGTGGCGAAGGCCACCGCGTACTGGTCGAAGGCCAGCGCGTGGAATTCTCGGTGATGAACCGGGACAAGGGCCTGCAAGCCGAGGACGTGATCGCCGCCTTGCCGCGTCGCTGATCCAAGGCAATAAAAAACCGCGTGCAGCCTGGCTGTACGCGGTTTTTTTATGTCTTCACTTTCTATTCAAGCAAATGGCTCACTCAATAGTGCGGCGGTGGCGCTTCTTCTTCGAACGATTCGAATTGCCCGACCATCTCTTCCTGACGCTTGAGCAGTGCCGCCATCTGCAATTGCAGGCGATCAACCACACGCTGCTGCGCGACCAGCACGTCGTTCAACGACTGGATAGTGTCATCCTGAAACGCCAGCCGGCTTTCCAGATCGGTAATGCGTTGTTCCAGGCTCATGCTTCAGCCCTCCAGAAACGTGAAGTCTTCGGTCAGCACCAGACGCAAGCGTTCGCGAATGGCCGTCACTTGCTCGGCGCTATAAGGCTTGGCCGGGTGTTTGCCCCAGACCGGCGCCGGCCAGGCGGCGTCATCGCGTTTGCGCACAATCACGTGCATGTGCAATTGGCTGACGACGTTACCCAGCGTCGCCACGTTCATTTTGTCCGCATCCAGCAAATCCTTGAGCAACTCGGCCAGCGCGGTGGTTTCCAGCCATAACTGCTGTTGATCGGCGACATCCAACTGAAACAACTCGCTGATATCGTCGCGACGAGGCACCAGGATGAACCACGGATAGTTGCTGTCATTGGACAGCAACAGTCGGCAGAGCGGGAAGTCACCAAGGGTCAGCGTGTCCTGTTGAAGTCGTGAATCTAAAGCAAACACTGCGCGCACTCCGGCTGATCGACATTTTGAGCTTAGCGGCGATCCCGCAGGACGCAGCACCAAGCGACAGACCGGCAGCATACCTGCGATTGCGCCAGCCTTCACGACAGCTGTGCCCTCTTGTCATTCGCCGCACGCCCCGACATGGGACATTTACCGACACGTTGCACCAGCAAAGAACCGGGAACGGCAATGAACACACGCAAATGACCGAAAACCCCTGATGTGCTCAAGATCACCCACTCACCAAGCTGTGTGATTACAGGACAGCGTGTGTGTTTTTTTGCACCAAAACCGCACAGTGCGTCTACGCTCATGCGTCGAAGCATCCGCCGAATACTCACTCACGGGGTGAACCGGTAACGTTTTTGGCTGTCGCGTGCAGCGGACGCCGTGGCAACACCAATACAGGAATGGCGTCAAGCCCTTGTAAAAATAGGCTTTGCGCCCCGTATTCATGAGGTTTTTAGAGGTAACACGCGCTGTGCAGAAAAATAACCGCACTGACATTGCGGTTTGTGCACGCTTGTTGCATTCGCAGACATATGGACTATAAGCGCACCACACGATGTGGATGCCTTAAGCCCAACAAAAACAGTGGCAGGGTTGCCCGATGGAGATTCAAGTGTTTTGCCAGGGACTCTTTTTTAGCGATGCAAACGGCTAAAAAAACAGCGAGAAAGTTGTAGGCCCGATTGCATCGGTACTGTGAATTTGCGACATCTACACAACCGTTTGCGACAGCGTCGTAAAGAAGGTGAAAGGTTAGATTCGCAAGTATCGCCAACATTGTCGGCGTGATATAAGTTTGCGCCGACACAAAAAGAAAGAGCCGCCCAGATAATAAAACAGGTGGGACGGCAGTACTCTTCTAAAAACCAAAGGAGCAAATCACGATGCGCGTGATGAAGTGGAGCATGATCGCCCTGGCTGTTGCAGCAGGCACCTCGCAGTTCGCAATGGCGTCTTCCCAGGATGAGTCCAAAGGTTTCATTGGAGACCAGAGCCTGAAACTGAAGACCCGTTTTGAATACATGAACCGTGACTTTAAAAACGGTGCAGGCAACGGCACTTCCGGTACTGCTGGTTATCGCCAGGATTCCGGTCTCAGCCAACTGCTGACTTACGAATCGGGCTTCACTCAAGGCACCGTTGGCTTCGGTCTCGACGCCATGGCAATGGGTTCGGTCAAACTGGACGGCGGCTCGGGCCACCGCGGTAACGGCCTGTTCGCCAACGACAGCGATGGCAACCCGGAAAAATCCCAGGGCAAAATCGGCGGCGCAGTCAAATTCCGCGTATCCGACACCGTTCTGAAATACGGCCAGCAATTCGTTGCCAGCCCGGTATTCGCCACCGACGACAGCCGTCTGCTGCCAGAAGTCGCCACCGGTACCCTGATCACTTCCAAAGAGATCAAAGGTCTGGAACTGAGCGCAGGTCGCTTCACGTCCCTGAGCAAACAAACCGGTATGGGCCGTGACAGCATCGGCGGTCTGCCTGATGAGAACGGCAATGGCGGCAAAGGCCTGACCAACATCAACATCTTCGGCGCCAGCTACTCGTTCACCGATAACTTCACCGGTGCCTTGGCTGCTTCCGACGCTGACGACTACTTCAAGAAGTACTACGTCAACCTGAACTACACCTTGCCAATCAACGACGAGCAGTCGCTGAACTTCGACTTCAACGGCTACCACACCAAGGGCGAAAGCCGCGGTGACCTGGTTGACGCGATCGGCGACGGCACCACTGGTGTGGACAACAACCTGTGGTCCCTGGCCGCTGCGTACAGCATCGGTGCCCACAAATTCACCCTCGCTCACCAGCGCTCCAGCGGCGACAACGCTTACTACTATGGCGTTGACGGTAACAGCACCATCTTCGTTGCCAACTCCATTCAGATCTCCGACTTCGTGGGCCGCGACGAGCGTTCCTGGCAAGCTCGCTACGACCTGAACATGAAAACCTACGGCGTACCTGGCCTGAGTTTCATGACCCGTTACGTGATGGGTGACCACATCACCACCAACGGTCTGGGTGAAGGCAAGGAAAACGAGTGGAACGCCGAGTCCAAATACGTGATCCAGGAAGGCCCGGCCAAAGACCTGTCGTTCCGTCTGCGTTATGCCATGTACCGCTCCAACGGCGCGTACAGCGGCTACTCGTCTGACAACAACGATACCCGTCTGATCGTTGAGTACCCACTGAACATCCTTTAATAGGGATGCACAGCTGACGTACTGTAGAGCCATGCTCTAACAAGAACCGCTCACCTGATTCAGGTGAGCGGTTTTTTTATGCCTGCACTTATTGCATCCCTGCAACAAAGATTAGCCAGCTATCTATTAGCTGGCGAACTTTCACAACAGGCATAAAAAAACCCAAGAGCATGAATGACTCTTGGGTTCTTATTGATTAACTGACTGCAAAGCCAGGTATCAAGGTTGTTACTGCGCTGCTGTTTCCTGAACTACGCGAATCGTCCGCTGCGGAAAAGGAATATCAATACCGGCGGTTTTTAAACGATCACGCGACTGCTCGTTAAACATGAACATCACGTCCCAATAGTCTGCAGTTTTAACCCACACACGCAGGGAAACTGTGATCGCACTGTCACCCAGCGTCGAAATCACCGCCTGCGGTGCCGGGTCTTTCAGAATACGTTCGTCGTTGGCCAGATCCAGCAGCACTTGACGGGCCTTTTGCAGATCGGCTTCATAATCGACGCCCACATCAAACACAACCTTACGGGTCGGCTGACGGTTGGTGTTGGTGATGATGCCGTTCGACAGGTTGCCGTTAGGCATGATGATGGTCTTGTTATCGCCGGTACGCAGCACGGTATGGAAAATCTGGATACTGTCGACCGTACCCGCTACGCCTTGCGCTTCGATCCAGTCACCAATACGGAACGGACGGAACAGCAGAATCAGCACGCCACCGGCGAAGTTCGCCAGGCTGCCCTGCAAGGCCAGACCGATCGCCAGGCCGGCAGCACCGATAGCCGCCACGAACGAGGTGGTTTCAACACCGATCATCGAAGCGACGCTGACAATCAGCAGCACCTTGAGAATGATGTTCGCCAGACTGCTGATAAAACCTTGCAGCGCCAGATCGGCATTACGCAGGGCCAGCAGACCGCCGAGTTTCTGCGTGACCTTGTTGATCAGCCACCAGCCGATGGCCAGCGTAATCACGGCCAGCAGCACGCGGCTGCCGTATTCCATGATCATCGGGATCCACGCCTGGGACGCCTTGACCAGGTTGTCCACCTCAGCATTCAAATCCATGTTCTATCTCCTGATTTCCGGCCATTCGGCACGCGAAAAATAAGCGGCAGAAACCCGCCGGGTGTACACAAAACAATGTGGGAGCGACGGTGCGACGATTCGACCTGCTCGCGAAGGCGCCGTGTCATTCAGCAATGAGTTGACTGACACACCGCCTTCGCGAGCAGCCTCGCTCCCACAGGTCATCTGACCGAGCTTAGTCGCGGAAGTTGTTGAACTGCAGGGGCATGCCGAATTCCTTGGCCCGCAGTGCCGCGATGGCCTCTTGCAGGTCGTCACGCTTCTTGCCGGTCACGCGCACTTGCTCGCCCTGAATGGCGGCCTGCACCTTGAGCTTGGCATCCTTGATGTGGCCGACGATTTTCTTCGCCAGTTCTTTGTCGATGCCTTCCTTGAGGATCGCGTCCTGCTTCATCAGTTTGCCCGATGCATAAGCGTCCTTGACCTCAAGGCACTGCACGTCGATTTTGCGCTTGACCAGCGCCAGCTTGAGGATTTCGATCATCGCTTCCAGTTGGAACCCGGCTTCAGCAGTCAGGCTGACGGTCAGGTCTTTTTCCTTGAACTCGAAGCTGCCTTTGCCTTTCAGGTCATAACGACGATCGAGTTCCTTCACGGCGTTCTCGACCGCGTTGGTGAGTTCGTGTTTGTCCAGTTCGGATACCACGTCGAACGACGGCATGTAATCTCTCCAATAAAAAGGCGCGCTCGATGTGGATGGAGCGCGCTTGGCTTGCGGTTAAAATCGGGCTCATTATAACGGGTCTTTTCCCACCGACACGGCGAGCCGCACATGCCTGTACGCAATCGAGCAAAAAACTGATGGCCACCACCTGGCATGTATTGGGCGCCGGCAGCCTCGGCACGCTGTGGGCCACCCGCCTGGCCCGCGCCGGTCTGCCGGTCAGGCTGATCGTGCGTGATGCCGAACGCTTGCAAAGCTATCAGGCTGCGGGCGGTTTGACGCTGGTGGAGCAAGGTGTGGCGAGCACCTATGCGGTGCCGGGGGAAACGCCCGACAGCCCCGAGCCGATCCACCGTTTGCTGGTGGCCTGCAAGGCTTACGATGCCGAAAACGCCGTCGCCCGCCTCGCCCCACGGCTGACAGCGGACGCCGAACTGATCCTCCTGCAAAACGGCCTCGGCAGTCAGGACGCCGTCGCCAACCGTGTGCCGCTGGCACGCTGCATCAGCGCTTCAAGCACCGAGGGCGCCTTTCGCGATGGCGCCTGGCGTGTGGTGTTTGCCGGCCACGGCTTCACTTGGCTGGGCGACGCTGGCCATCCGGTCGCGCCGATCTGGCTGGACGATCTGGACGCGGCGAAAATCCCCCATGAATGGAGTACCGATATCCTCACGCGGTTGTGGCGCAAACTGGCGCTCAACTGCGCGATCAATCCGTTGACCGTGCTGCACCATTGCCGCAACGGCGGATTGCAGGAACATCACTGCGAAGTCGCTACGCTGTGTGGCGAACTTGTCGAGTTGCTGGAACGCTGCGGCCAACCGGCTGCGGCGGACAATCTGCAACAGGAGGTCGAACGGGTGATCCAGGCCACGGCCGCCAATTACTCGTCGATGTACCAGGACGTGGCCAACCAGCGCCGCACCGAAATCAGCTATCTATTGGGCTACGCCTGCAAAGTCGCCGCGCGCCACCAGTTGAACCTGCCGCACCTCAGTCAATTGCAGCAACGACTGGTCGCTCATCTGCGCAGCCTCGGATTGCCCAGCGACTGAGCAGCGGCTACGCTGGCCACTTGTTCCCCTGCTGTGAAAAACCTGATGCCATTGCGCCAGCGTCTCGAAAACCTGCCGGTCGGCCAGAAACTGCTGGCCGCCCTGCTGGTGCTGTTGACCACCGTTCTGCTGGTCGCCAACCTGACCTTTATCAGTGCCGCCTACTACATTTCCCAGGAAAGCATGGCGCCGCAGGCGTTGCAGACCATCGGCCGGCTGATTTCCAACCCCAGTCTGGTCAGCGAAGCCCTGCAATCACCGCAGAGCGCTGAGCGCCTGCTCAAAGAACTCGACAGCTATTCACCACTGCGCGCCGCCGCCCTGTATGACGGCAAGGGCGAACGTCTGGCGCAAGTCCAGCGCGGCGACAAACTCAACCTGCCGGAACGCTATCGGCACATCGAAGCCTGGCAATTGACCGAATTTCGCAGCAACCAGCTGATCACCCTGCCCCGCCCCGGCACCGCACCGGGTCATCTGCTGCTGGTGGCGAGCAGCGAACTGCCGATGGCGTTCTATACAGGCACCCTGACCGCGAGCCTCGGCATTCTGATTTTCAGCGTGCTGTTGTGGCTGGTGATTGCCCGGCAGATCAAACGCCTGATCACTCGGCCGATTCATCAGCTTGAGGAATTGTCGCGTCAGGTGACCCGCGAAGAGAACTACGCCCTGCGCGCCTCACGCGGCAATCATGACGAAATCGGCAGTCTCGCCGAGGCGTTCAACACCATGCTGTCGCGCATCGAAGCCCGCGAGCAGCAACTCAAGCGTGCCCGCGATGACTCGCAAGCTGCCTACGATCAGGCCCAGGGGCTGGCCGAGGAAACCCGCCACACCAATCGCAAACTGGAACTGGAAGTCCAGGTGCGCAGCAAGATCGAGAAGAAACTCACCGGTTTCCAGAACTACCTCAACAGCATCATCGACTCGATGCCCTCGGCGCTGATCGCCCTCGACGAGCAGCTCTACGTGACCCAGTGGAATCAGGAAGCCAGTGCCCTCTCCGGCACACGACTGGACGAGGCGCTGAACCAGCCAATTTTCCTTGCCTTCGAACCGCTCAAGCCGTTTTTGCCGCAGCTCAAGCAGACCGTCGAGCAGCACACCGTGGCGAAAATCGAGCGAGTGACGTGGTTCAAGGACGATGAACCGAAGCATTACGCGCTGACGTTCTATCCATTGATGGGCGGTGCCGGGCGTGGCGTGGTGATCCGTATCGACGACATTACCCAGCGTCTGTCGCTGGAAGAAATGATGGTGCAGTCGGAAAAAATGCTCTCGGTCGGTGGCCTCGCCGCTGGCATGGCCCACGAAATCAATAACCCGCTGGGGGCTATCCTGCACAACGTGCAGAACATTCGTCGACGCCTGTCCGCCGACCTGCCGAAGAACCTCGAAACCGCCGAGCAATTGGGCATCGAACTGGACACGGTGAACCGCTACCTGCAGGGCCGCGAAGTGCCGCAACTGCTCGACGGCATTCAGCAGGCCGGCGCACGCGCGGCGAAAATCGTCACCCACATGCTCAGCTTCAGCCGCCGCAGTACCCGGCAAATGGCGCCGTGCGATCTGCCGGCACTGATCGATCAAGCCGTGGAAATCGCCGGCAACGACTTCGACCTGGCCATCGGTTTCGACTTCAAGGGGCAAGCGATCATCCGCCAGTTCGACCCGGCGCTCGGCCCGGTGCCGGGCACCGCCAACGAACTGGAACAGGTGCTGCTTAATCTGCTGAAAAACGCCGCGCAGGCCATTCACCAGCGCGAAGACGACAGTGAGCCGGGGCGGATCATCCTGCGCACCAAGCTCAACCCACCGTGGGCCGAAATTCAGGTCGAGGACAACGGCATCGGCATGAGCGAGAACGTGCGCAAACGGACCTTCGAGCCGTTCTTCACCACCAAGGAAATCGGCCAGGGCACCGGGCTTGGCTTGTCGGTGTCTTACTTCATCATCACCAACAATCACAAAGGGCAGATGGAAGTGCAGTCAGCCCCGGGCCAGGGCACCTGTTTCACCTTGCGCCTGCCGCTGACGCAACCGCTGCCCATTGCCGCCGAAACCAATCAATTATCGAGGTAACCCATGGGCTTTCGCCTGTCGAAAATCTACACCCGCACCGGCGACAAAGGCGAAACCGGCCTTGGCGATGGCCGCCGTGTGCCCAAGGATCACCCACGCATCGAAGCGATTGGTGAGGTCGATACGCTGAACAGTCAGGTCGGCGTGTTGCTGGCCGGGTTGCTGGCCGAGCGCGATGCGTATCCCGGACTGAATGAACTGATCGAGGTGCTGGCGCCTTGTCAGCATCGCTTGTTTGATCTGGGTGGCGAGTTGGCGATGCCGGAGTATCAGGCGTTGAATGCGGCGGAGATCGAACGACTGGAAGCCGCGATCGATGTGTGGAACGAGGAATTGGGGCCGCTGGAGAATTTCATTTTGCCGGGTGGGTCGATGCTGATTGCCCAAGCCCATGTGTGCCGCAGCCTGGCGAGAAGTGCCGAGCGGCGTTGTCAGCATTTGAATGCGCTGGAACCGTTGGCCGGTGTTGGGCTGGCGTATATCAATCGGTTGTCGGATTTGCTGTTTGTGGCGGCGCGGTTGATTGCGCGGCGGCAGGGGGTTGCGGAGATTCTTTGGCAACCGGCGGCAAAGCCTGCAGAAAAGTAGTGCCTTATAGGACGCCATCGCGAGCAGGCTCACTCCTACAATGGACCGCGTTACTTCAGGTAGAACGCGGTCAACTGTAGGAGTGAGCCTGCTCGCGATGAGGTCAGTAGCCGTTAAATAGAATCAGGCCAGAACGCACGAATCCCCGCCACACCTTGAGCCCCGCAATTCCAGGCTTTCTCCCGCTCAGCCGGGCCAACCCCGCCCAACAGAAACACCGGTTTGCTGAAGCCTTCGATCAACGTCGAAGCCTGCTCCCAGCCCAACGGCTGCGCATCCGGGTGCGTCAAAGTCGGCTGCACCGGCGACAGCGTGACGAAATCCACGCCCATCTGTTCTGCCAGCGCCAGTTCTTCATCGTTGTGGCACGACGCCGCGAGCCAGCGTTCTGCGGGCAACGGACGTCCCGCAGCGGCGTACTTTCGCAATTGCGCGGAGGTGATGTGCCAACCGGCAGAGGGGAAATCACCGAGCCATTCGAACGGCCCCTTGATCATCAGTTGCGCCTTGCCCGCACACAGCCCGGCAGCATCGACCGCCAGATCGCGATACTTGGGGTCATAACCATTCGGTGCGCGCAGCTGGATCAGTTTGATCCCGCCGGCAATCGCCTTCTGGATACCGCGCAGCAACGCCGGGGTTTCCAGGTCCTCCGGGGTGATCAGGTATTCAGCCGGCAAACGCGCGGCGGCAACGATCGGCTGGTTGGCGGCCGGAAACTCGTAGTTCACCAGTTCTTTCGCCGTGACCCAGGCCAACGGCTGGCCTTCGGCACCGTGCGGTTCGCCGGTGAATGCCGACACTTCCCAGACATCCAGCAAAACCTGCTTGTCCGGGTAGTCATGACGCACTTTGATCAGCGGGCGGGCTGAGCCAACGACGATGCCCAACTCTTCGTGCAGCTCACGGGCCAGCGCGCTTTCGACCGACTCGTCAGCCTCGACCTTGCCGCCGGGAAACTCCCACAAGCCGCCTTGATGCTGGGTGTCGGCACGGCGGGCGATGAGGATCTTGCCGCTGTCGTCACGGATGACAGCAGCGGCGACGTGGACGCGTTTCACGGATTCAACTCCTCCAGTCCAGCCTTTTGCCACGCTTTGAAGGCGGGCCATTGGTAGACGGTTTCAACATAGGCTTGATCGGCGGCCGGCAGCTGCACTTGGTAGGTGCGCAAACGCACGGCAATCGGCGCGAAGAAGGCATCGGCCAGACTCACCCGACCAAACAGGTACGGCCCGCTCTCGGTGGCAGCAGCACGGCATTCGGCCCACAGCGCGAGCATGCGCTCGATGTCGACCTTCACTTCTGGCGGCACCGGGTTCAGCGGCGCGTCATGGTTGAGGTTGAACGGCATGTGATTGCGCATGGCGAAGAAGCCGCTGTGCATTTGAGCGCAGGCGGATCGGGCTTGGGCGCGGGCGAAAATATCGCTCGGCCAGAGTTGCTCGGACGGGAACTGTTCTGCGAGATATTCGGCGATGGCCAGTGAGTCGGCGATGGTGCCGCGCGCCGTTTGCAGCAGCGGGACTTTGGCGGTCGGCGAATGCTTGAGCAGCAGCGCGCGGGTATCGGGCTTGCCGAGCTTGACCAGTTCTTCGCTGTAGGGTGCGCCGGTCAGCTCAAGTGCCAGTGCGGCACGCAGAGACCAAGAGGAAAGCAGTTTGTCGCCGATGATCAGGTGCAGGGACATGGGTGTGGCGCCTTTTCGTCAGGAGAATCAGGCCAGAATTTTTGGTGGCTGATGGGTCGCCATCGCGAGCAGGCTCACTCCTACAGGTAATCTGTGGCGTTTACAAAACCACTGTAGGAGTGAGCCTGCTCGCGATGGCATCGACTCGGTCTCAGGTTAGATCAAGTGCGGTATTCGGCGTTGATCTTCACGTATTCATGCGACAGGTCAGTAGTCCAGATGGTTTCGCTGCAATCGCCGCGACCCAGCTCGATGCGGATGGTGATCTCTTCCTGCTGCATCACCGCCGAGCCCTGGGCTTCAGTGTAGGTCGCCGCACGGGCGCCACGGCTGGCGATGCACACCTCGCCAAGGAACACGTCGATCTTGCTCACGTCCAGATCCGGCACGCCGGCACGGCCGACGGCAGCCAGAATACGGCCCCAGTTCGGGTCAGAGGCGAACAATGCGGTCTTGATCAACGGCGAGTGGGCCACGGTGTAGCCGACGTCGAGGCATTCCTGATGGTTGCCGCCGCCATTCACTTCCACGGTGACAAACTTGGTCGCGCCTTCGCCGTCACGCACGATGGCCTGGGCCACGTCCATGCACACTTCAAACACCGCTTGCTTCAACTTGGCGAACAACTCGCCTTCAGCGCGGGTGATTTCCGGCAGTGCAGCCTTGCCGGTGGCGATCAGCATGCAGCAGTCGTTGGTCGAGGTGTCGCCGTCGATGGTGATGCGGTTGAACGACTTGTTGGCACCGTCGAGCATCAGGTTGTGCAGGACGTCACGGGAGACTTTGGCGTCGGTAGCGATGTAACCGAGCATGGTCGCCATGTTCGGGCGGATCATGCCCGCACCTTTGCTGATACCGGTGACGGTGATGGTTACGCCGTCATGCTCGAACTGGCGGCTGGCGCCCTTCGGCAGGGTATCGGTGGTCATGATCCCGGTGGCAGCGGCTTCCCAGTTGTTTTCCGACAGATCGTCCAGCGCGGCTTGCAGTGCACCTTCGATCTTCTCGACCGGCAGCGGCTCGCCGATCACACCGGTGGAGTACGGCAGGATCTGACTGGCATCGACGCCGGTCAGCTCAGCCAGTTGGGCGGTGGTGCGCTCGGCAGCGGCCAGACCCGGCTCGCCGGTACCGGCGTTGGCATTGCCGGTGTTGGTCAGCAAATAACGCACGGCGTTCTGCACGCGCTTCTTCGCCAGAATCACCGGTGCGGCACAAAAGGCGTTCAACGTGAATACGCCCGCCACGGTCGAACCTTCGGCGCAGCGCATTACGACAACATCTTTACGCCCCGGGCGCTTGATGCCGGCCGAGGCGATACCGAGTTCAAAACCGGCAACCGGGTGCAACGTTGGCAAAGGACCAAGACCAACAGCCATGAATGCGCTCCTTCCTCAATGATGTCAGCACCGCCAATCGATGCGGCGGTGGTTTAAATGGCAAAACGCCGCGACGGCAGGAGCCGGTCGCGGCGCGGGTATTTCAGCGATTGAAACGGGTTTTACTGGATCTGCCCGTGGCAATGCTTGAATTTCTTGCCCGAACCGCAGTAGCACAGTTCGTTGCGGCCCAGCTTCTGCTCGTTGCGAACCGGGGCGGCGGCGAGGGCCACATCGACCTCTTCACCAAGCAGTTCCGGTTGCTCCAGACCTGGCGCTTCAGCGTGTTCGAACTGCATGCGGGCGGCCAGTGCTTCGGCTTCCTGACGCAGACGTTGCTCTTCGGCTTCCGGGTCTTCGCGGCGCACCTGAACGTGCGACAGCACACGAATCGAGTCGCGCTTGATCGAATCCAGCAGCTCGGAGAACAGCGTGAACGACTCGCGCTTGTATTCCTGCTTCGGGTTCTTCTGGGCGTAGCCACGCAGGTGGATGCCGTGACGCAGGTGATCCATGGTCGACAGGTGGTCTTTCCACAGATCGTCCAGTACGCGCAGAACGATTTGCTTCTCGAAGGAGCGCAGTGCCTCGGCACCGGCCTGATCTTCTTTCTCGTTGTACGCCGCCATCAGCTCGGTCATGAGCTTCTCGCGCAGGGTTTCTTCGTACAGGTGATCGTCTTCGTCGAGCCATTGCTGGATCGGCAACGCCACACCGAAGTCGCTCTGCAGCGAGGCTTCCAGACCGGCCACGTCCCACTGCTCTGGCAGCGATTGCGGCGGAATGTGCGCGCTGACGGTGGCGTTGAGCACGTCCTGACGGAAGTCGGCGATGGTTTCGCCGATGTTGTCAGCGGCCAGCAACGTGTTACGCATGTGATAGATCACTTTACGCTGTTCGTTGTTGACGTCGTCGAACTCGAGCAGTTGCTTACGAATGTCGAAGTTGCGGCCTTCAACCTTGCGCTGCGCCTTCTCGATCGCGTTGGTCACCATGCGGTGCTCGATCGCTTCGCCCGGCTGCATGCCCAGGGCTTTCATGAAGTTTTTCACCCGGTCAGAGGCGAAAATGCGCATCAGGCTGTCTTCCAGCGACAGGTAGAAGCGGCTCGAACCGGCGTCACCCTGACGGCCGGCACGGCCACGCAGCTGGTTGTCGATACGGCGCGATTCGTGACGCTCGGAGGCAATCACTTGCAGACCGCCGGACTCCAGCACTTGCTGGTGACGCTTCTGCCAGTCGGCCTTGATCTGGGCAATCTGCTCAGGGGTCGGGTTTTCCAGCGACGCGACTTCCACTTCCCAGTTACCGCCCAACAGGATATCGGTACCACGACCGGCCATGTTGGTGGCGATGGTCAGGGCGCCCGGACGACCGGCCTGCGCGATGATCTCGGCTTCTTTTTCGTGGAACTTGGCGTTGAGAACCTTGTGTTCGATGCCTTCCTTCACGAGCAGTGCGGACATGTGCTCGGAAGTTTCGATGGTGGCAGTACCCACCAGCACTGGACGACCGGCAGCCATGCTTTCCTTGATGTCCGTAACGATCGCCGCGTATTTCTCTTCGGCAGTCAGGAACACCAGGTCGTTGAAGTCTTTACGCGCCAATGGTTTGTTCGGCGGAATGACCATGACTTCCAGACCATAGATCTGGTGGAATTCGAACGCTTCGGTGTCGGCGGTACCGGTCATGCCGGACAGCTTGGTGTACAGACGGAAGTAGTTCTGGAACGTGGTCGAGGCCAGGGTCTGGCTCTCGGCCTGGATGTTCAGGCCTTCCTTGGCTTCGATGGCCTGGTGCAGGCCTTCGGACAGACGACGACCCGGCATGGTACGGCCGGTGTGTTCGTCGACCAGTACGACCTGGCCATCCTGCACGATGTATTCGATGTTGCGATTGAACAGCTTGTGCGCACGCAGACCGGCATACACGTGGGTCAACAGGCCCAGGTTATGCGCCGAGTACAGGCTCTCGCCTTCAGCCAGCAGGCCGACGCGGGTGAGCATGTCTTCGATAAACTGGTGACCGGCTTCGTTGAGTTCGACCTGACGGGTCTTCTCGTCAACGGTGTAGTGGCCAGCCTTGGTGACTTCGCCTTCGACTTCTTCAACGTGCAGTTCCAGCTGCGGGATCAGTTTATTGATCTCCATGTACAGCTTGGAGCTGTCCTCGGCCTGACCGGAAATGATCAGCGGGGTACGCGCTTCGTCGATGAGGATGGAGTCGACTTCGTCGATCACGGCAAAGTTGAGTTCGCGCTGGAATTTTTCTTCCATGCTGAACGCCATGTTGTCGCGCAGGTAGTCGAAACCGAATTCGTTGTTGGTGCCATAGGTGATGTCGGCGGCATAGGCCAGACGTTTCTCTTCCGGTGGCTGGAACGGCGTCACGACGCCGACGGTCAGGCCGAGGAATTCATACAGCGGGCGCATCCAGTTGGCGTCACGACGCGCCAGGTAGTCGTTCACCGTCACAACGTGCACGCCCTTGCCGGACAGTGCGTTGAGGTAAACACCCAGGGTCGCTACGAGGGTTTTACCCTCACCGGTGCGCATTTCGGCGATCTTGCCTTCGTGCAAGGTCATGCCACCGACGAGCTGTACGTCGAAGTGGCGCATACCCATGATGCGCTTGCCGGCTTCGCGGGCGACCGCAAAGGCTTCTGGCAACAGCTTGTCGAGGGTTTCCCCTTTGGCGATGCGGGCCTTGAACTCTTCGGTCTTGGCGCGCAATTGATCGTCCGAAAGGGCCACCATTTGCTCTTCGAAGGCATTGACGAGCTGCACCGTCTTGAGCATGCGTTTGACTTCACGCTCGTTCTTGCTTCCAAAAAGTTTCTTTAACAAAGGCGCAAACATATCGGCAGGATCTTCCACACTAAAGGGATGGAGGGCGGCCCCGTGAGCGTCGCCCGTGCAGCCCTCATGGCCGCATGCGAACGAGCATTCTACCCGGAAACGGAAGTGAGGAAAGTGGCGATGTTCCACGATGCTGGCACTGCGCTTTGACGGGGCTCACTTAAAATAGGGGCGTTTTGCTCAACTTCAAGTCATACAAGGTAGAAGTTAGTCGTTGATTTAATGGGTAAAGCGAGGGCAAAAGCAATGGGCGAGTGATTTCGACCTTTCTGCTACCATGGCGTTTCTGTTACTTCAGGTGTTCGATCATGGCATTTCGCCCTCTTACGGCCAGAGCACCCGCCGTTCTCCTGCGCGAAGCCAAGCCGCTCAAAGCCATCCTCGGCCATGCCCAACGACTGGGTCATCTGCAGCGCCTGCTCGAAAGCCAACTGCAACCCGCCGCCCGTGAACATTGCCATGTAGCGTCGTGGCGTGAGGGCAGTCTGTTGCTGATTGTCACCGATGGCCACTGGGCCACACGTCTGCGTTACCAGCAAAAACGCTTGCAGCGGCAATTGCAGATGTTTGACGAGTTCGCCAGTCTGACGCGGATTCTGTTCAAGGTGCAGCCGCCGACGGTTCAACGTGGCGCGGCCGGGCACACGATGGATTTGTCCACGGATGCCGCGGCGACGATTCAGGCCACGGCAGACGGGATCACTGATCCGGGGTTGCGCGCGGCGCTCGAACGACTGGCGGCGCACGCCAAAAACAAATCCTGACGTCTAGATAAATGTGTACGCATTTCCAATGTGGGAGCGAGCTTGCTCGCGAAGAGGTCGTGTCAGACGACATCAATGTTGGATGACAGGCCGCCTTCGCGAGCAAGCTCGCTCCCACAGGGTTTAGCGGCGTTTGCTGCCTCCGAGTAAAGAGCCCATCAAGCCGCGCACCAATTGCTTGCCGAGGTTATTGGCAGCCTGGCGCATGGCCGACTTCAACGCCTGCCCTGCCGCCGTACCGAGGAACTCCCCTGCCCTGTCGGCGAGGCTTGGCTCTTCAGCTGCTGGCTTACCCACTGGCACTTCGGCCTCCGGCGCCAGCCCTTTGCGCCCCATCAGAATTTCATACGCCGACTCCCGATCAATCGGTTTGTCATAGCGCCCCTTGAACGGCGAGCCTGCAATCAGCACCGTGCGTTCGGTTTCAGTCAACGGCCCGATCCGCGATTGCGGTGGCGCCACGAGTACGCGCTGGACCATTTCCGGCGTGCCTTTTTCAGTCAGCGTACCGACCAAGGCCTCGCCAATCCCCAGTTCAGTCAACACTGACAAACTGTCGAACGCTGGATTCGGCCGGAAGCCGTCCGCCACCGCGCGCAGGGATTTCTGCTCTTTGGCGGTAAACGCGCGCAAGCCATGCTGAATGCGCAGGCCGAGCTGCGCCAGCACGTCATCAGGCAAGTCCGCCGGCGACTGCGTGACGAAGTACACGCCAACCCCTTTGGAACGGATCAAGCGCACCACTTGTTCCAGCCGCTCCTGCAACGCCTTGGGCGTATCGCCGAACAACAAATGCGCCTCATCGAAAAACAGCGCCAGCAGCGGTTTATCGGCATCGCCGCGCTCCGGCAACTGCTCGAACAGCTCAGCCAGCAGCCACAACAGGAACGTCGCGTAGACCTTCGGTGCCTCGTGTACCAGACGACTGGCGTCGAGCAAGTGAATGCGCCCACGGCCGTCGGCGGTCGGTTGCAGAATGTCTTCGAGTTGCAGTGCCGGTTCGCCAAACAAGGCTTCGGCGCCCTGCTGCTCAAGGATCGCCAAGCGGCGCAACAGCGCCTGACTGGAGCCGGTAGTCATCAACGCGGCGTCATCGCCCAACAGCTGCGGATTGTCCTTGAGGTGATTGAGCAGCGCTTTCAGGTCTTTCAGATCCAGCAGCAACAGGCCTTCACGATCGGCGACTTTGAACGCTGCGTAGAGCGCCGACTGCTGACTGTCGGTCAGTTCCAGCAGGCTGCCGATCAGCAGCGGGCCCATTTCGCTCAGCGTGGTGCGCAATGGATGACCGGACTCACCGTGGATATCCCACAAGGTCACCGGATACGCCTGCGGCTTGTGGTTTAGCCACGACATCCCGGCGATACGCTCGGCGACCTTGCCTTGCGGGTTGCCGGCCGCACCGAGGCCACACAGATCGCCCTTGATGTCCGCGGCAAACACCGCGACCCCGGCGTCACTGAACGCCTCGGCCAAACGCTGCAAAGTGACGGTTTTACCGGTACCGGTGGCGCCCGCGACCAGTCCGTGGCGGTTCGCCAGGCGCATGGCCTGAGCAATCTGCTGGCCTGCGAGATCGGCGCCGATTACGAGTTGCGAGGAGTCAGGCATTTTGTCACCCAATGGTTAATCTTTGATTACGCATGGCCGATACAGAAGAGTGAGAGACCCGACCACAAGTCAGGCCGGACATTTCCCTAAGGAGAGACGGAAATATCAGCTTGTTTTCACCCTTGCCCATTTTGCGCGCTTCTATAAAAGCACGCCCTGGACATTAAGACCTTAGCGGAACCCCAAGCCATGAACAAAAATCTGCGCTTCAGCCATAAAATTTTGCTTGCCGCCGCCCTCATCGTCATCGCCGCCTTCGCCTCGTTTACGCTGTACAACGACTGGCTACAGCGCAATGCGATCCGCGATGACCTGAACAACTACCTCAACGAGATGGGCGAGGTCACTGCCGGCAATATCCAGACCTGGCTCAGCGGTCGCATTCTGCTGATCGAAAACGCCGCCCAGAACATTGCCATCAACCCCGAACCTGCCAACGTCGCCAGCTTGCTGGAACAGAAAGCCCTGACCTCGACGTTCATGGCTTCCTACCTTGGTGACGCCACTGGCCACTTCACCATCCGCCCGGATGCGAAGATGCCGGACGGTTTCGATCCGCGCGTGCGCCCTTGGTATAAAGGTGCCGAAAGCAGCAGCACCTCGACCCTGACCGAACCGTACATCGACGCCGCCACCGGTCAGTTGATCATCTCCATCGCCACCGCCTCGAAAAAGGCCGGTCAGAGCGTCGGTGTGGTTGGCGGCGACTTGAGCCTGCAATCGCTGGTCGACACCCTCGCCGCCCGGGATTTCGACGGCATGGGTTATGTGTTCCTGGTCAGCGCCGACGGCAAGATCCTCGTGCACCCGGACAAGGCGCTGGTGATGAAATCACTGAAGGAAGCCTATCCGCAGGACACCCCACGCATCAGCAGCGACTTCAGTGAAGTCACCGTCGACGGCAAAACCCGCATCGTCACCTTCGCGCCGATCAAAGGCTTGCCATCGGTTAACTGGTACATCGGCCTGTCGGTAGACAAGGATCAGGCATTCGCGATGCTCAGCGAATTCCGCACCTCGGCAGTGATCGCGACCGTAATTGCCGTGGCGATCATCATTGCCCTGCTCGGCATGCTGATCCGCCTGCTGATCCAGCCGTTGCACGTGATGACCCGCGCCATGGAAGACATTGCCGACGGCGAAGGCGACCTGACCAAACGCCTGACCATCGTCAATAACGATGAATTCGGCATCCTCGGTACCGCGTTCAACCGGTTCGTCGAGCGTATTCACGGTTCGATCCGCGAAGTGTCCTCGGCTACCGGTCAGGTTAACGAAGTCGCCCTGCGCGTGGTCGCTGCGTCGAATTCGTCGATGTATAACTCTGACCAGCAAGCCTCGCGCACCAGCAGTGTCGCCGCCGCGATCAACCAGCTCGGCGCCGCCGCACAGGAAATCGCCCGCAATGCTGCACAGGCCTCGAATCAGGCCAGCGACGCACGCGGTCTGGCTGAAGATGGCCAGCAAGTGGTGGATCGCAGCATCAAGGCGATGAATCAACTATCGAGCATGCTCAGCGCGTCGAGCAGTAACATCGAATCGCTGAACAGCAAAACCGTGAACATCGGCCAGATTCTTGAAGTGATCACCAGTATTTCCCAGCAAACCAACCTGCTCGCGCTTAACGCGGCGATTGAAGCGGCGCGTGCCGGTGAGGCCGGTCGTGGTTTTGCTGTGGTGGCCGATGAAGTGCGCAATCTGGCGCATCGCACCCAGGAATCTGCGCAACAGGTGCAGACCATGATCGAGGAGCTGCAGGTCGGCGCCCGTGAATCGGTGAGCACCATGAGCGACAGCCAGCGCCACAGTCAGGACAGTGTCGAGATTGCCAACCTGGCCGGGGAGCGCTTGAACAGCGTGACGCAGCGCATTGGCGAGATCGACGGGATGAACCAGTCGGTGGCCACGGCGACTGAGGAACAGACTGCTGTGGTTGAGTCGATCAACGTCGATATCACCGAGATCAACACGCTGAACCAGGAAGGCGTGGAGAACTTGCAGGCGACGTTGCGGGCGTGTTCGGACCTGGAGCAGCAGGCTTCGCGTCTGAAGCAGTTGGTTGGCAGCTTCCGCATCTAAGATCAAAGGCCTACCCCCTCACCCCAGCCCTCTCCCCCAGGGGGGCGAGGGGGAAAGGGAGCAGATCGGGGTTTTTTCCAGACCTGAGTTCGACTGAAGACTTTCAGGTCGATGCATAAAGCCCAAAGTCCCCTCTCCCTTAAAAGGGCGAGGGGGAAAGGGAGCCGATCTTCATGCTGTTCAAAATTCGAGTTCGACTCAGGTCTCTCAGGTCGGCGTATCTCCAACATCCTCCTCGATCAGTCCCCTCTCCCTCCGGGAGAGGGTTAGGGTGAGGGTGCTCTTCAGCTCTACCGCGCAATCCCGACCGAACATCTATTCTTGATAAAGGTCAACAAGGGAGAACCACGCAGCGGAGGGTTGATCACCGTGCATATCGCCGACATCACCATGTTCTACGCCCCGGCCAGCGGTGGCGTGCGCACTTATCTGGATGCCAAACACCGCCGGTTGAGCGTCAAACCCGGCACTCGCCACAGCCTGTTGATCCCCGGTGCGCATTTCAGCGAACACGACGGTGTTTATACGGTTCCCGCCCCCGCCCTGCCGTTCGGCAAGGGTTATCGCTTCCCCCTTCGCCTCGCCCCTTGGCGAAATGTCCTGCAGGATTTGCAGCCTGATCTGATCGAAGTCGGTGACCCTTACCTGACCGCATGGGCCGCGCTGGATGCTCGACGGCAACTCGATGTGCCGGTGATCGGCTTCTATCACTCGGATCTGCCGCTGCTGATCAGCAATCGCATGGGCCATTGGGTCACGCCGAATATCGAGGCGTACGTCACCAAGCTTTACGGCAACTTCGACCGAGTGCTCGCGCCCAGTCAGGTCATGGCTGACAAGCTTACCGGCCTCGGCGTACGCAATGTCTTCGTGCAACCGTTAGGCGTCGATCTGCAGACCTTTCATCCAGATGCAGGAGACAGCAATCTGCGTGCGGAGCTGGGCATCGCCGAGGACACTCGCCTGTTGATTTTCGCCGGGCGCGGTTCGAAAGAGAAAAACCTGCCGGTGCTGCTCAAATGCATGCAACGCCTCGGCCCGCGCTATCACTTGCTGCTGGTCGGTTCGTCGATGCCCACGGCCGTGCCGGACAACGTCAGCGTGATCAACGAATTCTGCCCCGCGCCACGCGTCGCGCAGTTGATGGCCAGTGCGGATGCCTTGCTGCATGCCGGCGATCAGGAAACCTTCGGCCTGGTGATCCTCGAAGCCATGGCCTGCGGCATTCCCGTGGTGGCGGTGGCGGCCGGGGCGTTCGAAGAGATTGTCACTGAATCCTGCGGCCTGCTTTGTGCACCGAACAACCCGCAGGCGATGGCCAATGCCGTGCGCGAACTGTTCAGTCGCGGCTGTACCAGGCTCGGCGCTCAGGCCCGCCAGCATGTCGAAACTCACTACGCCTGGGACACGGTGGTCGACAGCCTGTTGGGCCACTATCAAGCGGTTCTCGGACATACGCTGCCACGGGTGGCCAATGCCTGAATCGGTGAATAATCCCGCCGTCTTGCTGGTGCTGCACGATGTGGCACCGTCGACGTGGGCGGACTACCAACCGTTTGTCGAGGCCGTCGACGCATTGGGCAACGTGCCGATGACGTGGCTGGTCGTACCCGACTTCCACCGGCACAACGCCCTCGACGATCACCCGGCATTTTGCCAGATGCTCGATACGCGCGTTGCCCGTGGCGATGAGTTGGCATTGCATGGTTATTTCCACGATGACCAGGAGCCCGGCCCGACGACCCCGCGCGACTGGTTCATGCGCCGCATTTACACCCATGAAGGCGAGTTCTATCGTTTAACCCGTGAAACCGCCCTCGCCCGTCTGCGCGCCGGCATCGAAATCTTCCAGCACCGCGACTGGCCGCTGCACGGTTTCGTTGCCCCGGCGTGGTTGATGAGCGACGGCACCCGCCAAGCCCTGCGCGAGTTACCGCTGCGCTACACCAGTGATCCGCAACATCTTTATCGTTTGCCGGATTTCACCCCCCTCGACGCACCAGGTCTGGTCTGGAGCGCCCGCAGCGCCTGGCGAAGGGGCTTATCGAAGATTGTCAGCGAGCAGCGTCAACAGCGTTGGCGTCAGGCGCCGGTGATTCGTCTAGGCTTGCATCCCGTGGACATGCGCCACGGTTATTCCCGTGACTACTGGCTGCACACCCTCGAACGACTACTGAGTGAAGGACGCGTACCGATGACCAAAATCCACTGGCTCGACCAACAGCGCGGTCAATGGGGACACGCCGCATGAGTCGCGGCATTCTCTTGCTGATCGGCCTGCTCGCGGCGGTGCTGATTCCGGTTGTGCTGGGTGGCGGCGAAACCTGGGCGCGACTGCAGAGTTTCCCGTTGCACTGGCTGCTGATCATGTTCGGCATGATCCTGCTGTGCTGGGGCATCAATACCTTGCGCCTGCGCCTGTTGCTCGGTGATCAGCGCGAGCGCGTCACGCCGCTGCAAAGCCTTGGCGTAGTAATGGCCGCCGAGTTCGCCTATTGCGCCACTCCCGGCGGCAGCGGCGGGCCATTAACAATCATGGCCCTGCTGGCCCGATCAGGCGTGCGTCCGGCGCGGGGCAGCGCGGTGTTTGCCATGGATCAGCTCAGCGATTTGCTGTTCTTTCTCTGCGCCCTCAGCGGGATTCTGATTTATGCGCTGTTCCAGCACCTCAGTGATCGCCTCGAATGGTTACTGACCGTCAGTGCGATTTCGCTGTTCGGCGGTTTGTTCAGTTGTGTGCTGGTCGCGCGCTATCACCGCACCTTGATTCGCCTGAGCGGCCGCCTGTTGGCAAGGATGGACGTCAAGGCCGGTACCCGTCGTCGCTGGGCGCGCAAGTTACTGCACTTTCTCGCGGCGTTTACCGATACGTTGAAGTTGCCCTGGCAAACATTGATCAAAGTATTCGCTCTGACCTGTGTGCATTGGTTGCTGCGCTACAGCGTGCTGTATCTGGCGCTACGCGGCCTGGGCGCGGACTTGCAGTGGGCCTGGAGTTTTCTGGTGCAGATGCTTTCGCTCGGGGCCGGGCAATTCAGTCTGCTGCCGGGCGGTGCCGGGGCGGCTGAGTTGACCTCGGCAGCGCTGTTGGCGCCGATGGTGGGTAAATCCACCGCAGCGGCGGCGATTCTGATCTGGCGGGTGGTGACGTATTACTTTTATCTGCTGGTGGGTGGCCCGGTGTTTCTGTTGATGTTGGGCCGGCCGCTGTTGAAGAAGCTAATGAACGTCAGACAGGCTTCTTGACGTCGTCCTTATGCTCTTCCTGGAGTTGTTCCCACAACTCGGCTGCGCCGGGAAACTCGGTGCCATCCTCCGGGCTCATGTCTTCGGGATCATATCGACTCAAACACCCCTCGCCCACAGTAGCCGGTGCTTTGGAAGTGGCTTTGTCCAGTGGATCACTCATGAAGGTTTCCTCGGGGCTGAAATGAACAAGGGTCTGAGCGATTGAACGCCCAGACCCTTGGTTTTTCAAGCCTGCGTGAGTTCGATCAGAACACCACAGTCTTGTTACCGTGCACCAGCACGCGATCTTCGAGGTGATAACGCAGGCCACGAGCCAGCACCATCTTCTCGACATCACGGCCGAAACGCACCATGTCTTCGATGCTGTCACTGTGGCTGACACGGACCACGTCCTGCTCGATGATCGGACCGGCGTCCAGCTCTTCGGTCACGTAGTGGCAAGTCGCGCCGATCAGCTTCACACCACGCAGCGACGCCTGGTGATACGGCTTGGCGCCGACGAACGACGGCAGGAAACTGTGATGAATGTTGATCACCTTGTGCGCATATTCGCGGCACATGTCCGGCGGCAGAATCTGCATATAACGCGCCAGCACCACCACTTCGGCGTCGTGCTGTTTGACCAGACGCGACACTTCGTCGAAGGCCGGTTGCTTGTCCTGCGGATTGACCGGGACATGGTAGTAAGGAATGCCATGCCACTCGACCATGCTGCGCAGGTCGTCGTGGTTGGAAATCACGCAGGAGATTTCGCAGTCCAGCTCATCGCTGTGCCAGCGGTGCAACAAGTCAGCAAGGCAGTGGGATTCGCGGCTGGCCATCAGCACAACACGTTTTTTCTGCTCGGTGTCGGTGATGCGCCAGTCCATCGAGAACTCTTCGGCGATCGGCGCGAACTTCTCGCGCAATACTTCAATACCGAAAGGCAGCGAATCGGCACGAATTTCGTGACGCATGAAGAACCAGCCGACCTGATTGTCCGAGTGGTGGCTCGCTTCGGTGATCCAGCCGTTGTGGGCTGCCAGAAAATTACTGACTTTGGCAACGATGCCAACGCGGTCCGGGCAAGATATCACCAGCCGAAAAGTGCGCATGAGGGGGGAACTCCAGAACTTCGCAAAGGCGGCCATTCTAGCGATTGCGCGGCAAAACTGCAGTACTGATGAGCGCACACGCGCGCACTGCTTCGACACTCGGATTTCTGACGGCGACAAACGTCACCCTCGTGGCGCTGCGCGAGCCCTGTTTGATCCTTTGACTGTGAATATCTGTGATGACTGCATCACACTATTTAACTGAACATTCAAATTGCCGGTTTCTTTCGTAACTAATTTAAATAAAAAGTCCGGTTAAATGTTTACTTGATGAAACAGCCTGACTATTATTGCGGCACTGTCCCCTGCCATTCAGCACTCTACTAAGGTAGTAATCATGTCCTTGATCAACGAATATCGCGCCACCGAAGAAGCTATCAAAGAGCTGCAAGCCCGTTTGAAGAACCTGTCCGAAGACGACAAACTGCAAGCCGAGCTGGAATTCGAAGGCAAACTGCGCACCCTGATGGGTGAATATTCCAAATCCCTGCGTGACATCATCGCGCTGCTGGATCCAGAATCGAAAACCAAAGCACCACGCGGTGGCGCAGTAAAAACTACCGGCACCAAGCGTGCTCGCAAAGTTAAACAATACAAAAACCCGCACAACGGCGAAGTCATCGAAACCAAAGGTGGCAACCACAAAACTCTGAAAGAGTGGAAAGCCAAGTGGGGCGGTGATGTGGTTGAAGGCTGGGCTACCCTGCTGGGCTAAGCCGCAGTACCCGTCGCAGACCAATCTGCCACGAAAAGAAACGCCAGCGAATGCTGGCGTTTTTTTTATCCGCGAAAATTAGCGCCGATCATGTTCGATTTCAAAGATTCAAACGTTTGCGTAATGCCTGGACATAATTCTGCCATTCATCGAGTACGGCTCTCTGCATCGGCGTCGCACTAAGCGACCATTGCTCTGCGGCCTCCGTAAAAGATTGCAAGGTATTCGGCGCACCCCATTCAGGTGAGGACAAACGCTGCTGACAAAATATCCGCCAGCGTTCCTGCTCTTCAAAACTCAAGGTCTCGGGAAAGTTACGTGCTCGATATCGAAAGAGTAATTCAGGCAAACGTTCATCATCGAAAGGCCATTGCTCTTGCGCTAATTGCGAAGGGTCAGCGCTCCTCACTTGCTCACATAGACGCCGGTCGCGGTCACCGATAAAACCGTCGTACAACTGTTGTTCCGGATCCTCGCTCGGGGTGAAATCTTCGCTGACATAAATCGCAGCAACTTTATCTTTCCAAACTTGTTGTGCGTCAGTTAGTCGCAGCGCGCGTTCCTGATAAAGCGCCATGTCCAGACCCAGCCTTTGCTGATCCTGCGCACGCAGTACCGACAGCGGAGCCACCACCGGGCATCGGTTGACATGAATCAGCTTGAGCGGCACCGGCAACTCGCCCTCAGGCAAATCGTCACGGCGGGTGTACAAGCGCTGGCGCAGGGTTTGCGCATCCAGATCGAGCAAGCCCTGCGGATCGAGGTGCAAGTCGCAGACGATCAAGGCGTTGCGGTTTTTCGGGTGCCAAGCCAGCGGCAGCACCACGCCAACATAACTGCGCGCCGCCGAGAAGCGCCCGGAAACATGCACCAGTGGCTGCAACAAACGAATCTGATCCATGACCTTTTGCTTGCTGCGCAATTGGAACAGCCAGTCATACAGTTTTGGCTGCTTCTGACGGATCAACCGCGCCAGGGCGATGGTCGCGCGCACGTCCGACAGGGCTTCGTGGGCATGACCGTGATCAATATGGTTGGCGGCGGTCAGGCGCTCGAGCTTGAGCGTCACCCGGCCTTCGTCATCGGTGGGCCAGACCAGACCGTCAGGACGCAGCGCATAAGCGGCGCGCACCACATCGATCAGATCCCAGCGACTGTTACCGCCCTGCCACTCCCGGGCGTACGGGTCGAAAAAATTGCGATACAGGCTGTAACGGGTCATCTCGTCGTCGAAGCGCAGCGTGTTGTAACCGGCGCCACAGGTGCCGGGGGCCGCGAGTTGGGCATGCACGCGAGTCATGAAATCAGCTTCGCTCAAGCCCTTTTCGGCGAGCTGGCTCGGGGTGATACCGGTGATCGCGCAAGCCGCCGGATGCGGCAGGATGTCTTCGCTGGGCTGGCAATAAAGATTGACCGGCTCGTCGATTTCGTTGAGCGCATGGTCGGTGCGGATCCCGGCCACCTGCAACGGGCGGTCGTTACGCGGATTGATGCCAGTGGTTTCGTAGTCGTACCAGAAGATTGAAGTCACGGGCGGTTCCTGAACTGAAGATCGGCGAAGTCTAGGCGTTCAACCGCGCTCGCGGCCAGCCTCGCGTCATTCAATCACTGCGAGCCACACGCAGTGCAATACATAGTTATGTCGTTTTCCCCCGAGAGGCTGCTAGCATCGACCTCACTTGCCCCCCGAACAGGCGAACATCAGGTAGCCCATGCTCGAGCCTACAGCACCGCCAAGGAAAGCACCGCTGGCCCCGCCGCTGGATACGCGGCATCAGGTCGAAACGCCGGAAGGCATCGATCTGCCGTTGCGCCCCGCCGGGTTGATGGTGCGGGCCGTGGCCTTCGCGATCGATCTGGGTATTCGCGGCCTGATCATGGGCGTGCTGTTCATCGCCCTGGCGTTTCTCGGCAAGCTCGGCATGGGCCTGGGTTCACTGCTGCTGTTTGCGATCAGTTGGTGGTACATGGTGCTGTTCGAAGTGCTGCGTCAGGGCCGCTCGCCGGGTAAACAATGGATGGGGCTGCGCGTGGTGCACGATGACGGCACTCCGATTGGCTGGTCGGCCTCGCTGCTGCGCAACCTGCTGCGCTTTGTCGATCTGCTGCCCTTCGGCTACTTCCTTGGCACCCTCAGCTGCCTGCACCACCCGACCTTCAAACGCCTCGGCGACATCGCTGCCGGCACGCTGGTGGTCTACAGCGAACGCCCGCTGACTCGCCCGCAACTGCCTGAAGCCGAACCACGGCGTTCGCCCGTCCCCCTGACGCTCGCGGAACAACGCGCCGTGCTGGGTTTTGCCGAGCGCCAAGGGGAATTATCCTCAGCGCGGGTCAATGAACTGGCGGCGCTGCTCGCCCAGCCTCTGCATATTTCCGCGCCCAAAGCTGTCGCTGAACTCAACGGCATCGCTCGCGGCTTGTTGGGCCCGACATGAAGCAAAGCCTTTTCGAAAGTCGCCACAAGGCCGAATGGGAGCCTTTTGCGCTGGCCCTCGAACGCCTTGAACATGGCAAGGACACCTCACAAGTCGCCGGTTTCCCCAAGGCCTATCGCAGGCTTTGTCAGCATCTCGCGCTGGCTCAGGAGCGCGGCTACAGCAGTTTTCTCATCGACTCATTGCAACAACAAGTGTTACGCGGGCATCAACAACTGTACCGCCACCGCAGCCGGCTCGGCGCTAATGTGCTGAGTTTCATCCTCGCCGACTTTCCGCGCCTTGTGCGCGCCGAATGGCCCTTTGTACTGGTCGCCAGCCTGCTGTTCTTCGCCAGCCTGATCGGCGTCGGCGTGTTGGTGTACGTGTTTCCCGAACTGATCTACAACCTGATCCCCGCCGATCAGGTGCGCGAGATGCAAGGCATGTATGACCCTGTCGCCGGCCATCTCGGGCGCCCCGCCGAGCGCGCGGCCAGCGAAGACTGGGTGATGTTCGGTTACTACGTGATGCACAACATCGGCATTGCCTTCCAGACTTTCGCCAGCGGTTTGTTGCTGGGTGTGGGCAGTGCGTTCTTTCTTCTCTACAACGGCATGGTCATCGGCGCGGTGGCCGGGCATCTGAGCGAGATCGGTTTCGGCCAGACCTTCTGGTCATTCGTCATCGCCCATGGCGCCTTTGAACTCACCGCCATTGCCCTCGCCGGCGCGGCCGGCCTGGAACTCGGCTGGGCGTTGATCGCACCCGGACGGCTGACACGCGGTGAAGCGCTGCAACGGGCGGCACGCAAAAGCGTGTTGCTGGTCTGCGGGGTGATGCTGTTCCTGTTGATTGCCGCGTTTATCGAAGCCTATTGGTCATCGAAAACCACTGTCACGCCGCTGACCAAATACCTGGTCGGCGCCGGACTTTGGGCGTTGGTCGCGCTCTATCTGTCGTTCGCTGGAAGAACCCGTCATGCGCCTGAGTGACGCCACCGTGGTGATCCGCCCGCGCACGACCTGGGAGGCCATGGACCTCGGCGTGCTGATGAGCCAGCAACATCGACGTCTGCTGATGACCAGTTGGGCGATCGTCACCCTGCCGTTGTTCGCCCTGCTCAGCCTGGTGCTGTGGGATTCGCCGTCGCTGGCGGTGTTTATCTTCTGGTGGTTGAAACCGGCGTACGAACGCCTGCCGCTGTACATCCTGTCGCAAGCGCTGTTTGGCGAAACGCCGACACTCAAGCAAGCCCTGCGCGAATGGCCGCGCCTGCTCAAACCGCAACTGCTGGCCAGCCTGACCTGGCGCCGCCTGAGTTTCAGCCGCAGTTTTCTACTGCCGGTGGTGCAACTCGAAGGCCTCGATGGCAACGCGCGACAACAACGCCTGCACGTGCTGCTGCAACGCAACGCCGGCGCCGCGCAGTGGCTGACGATCATCGGCGTGCATCTGGAAACCGCGTTGTGGATCGGCTTGATGGTGCTGTTCTACATGTTGCTTCCGGAGCAAATCGAAACGGATTGGAGCTGGCAGTCACTGATTCTCGCGGCGGATCAAGACTGGCGCTGGCTCGAACACCTGACCAATGCTTTCTACGCGCTGGTGCTGGTGGTGTGGGAGCCGATCTACGTCGCCTGCGGTTTCAGCCTTTATCTGAACCGACGCACACAACTGGAAGCGTGGGACATCGAACTGGTGTTCCGCCGCTTGCGTCAACGTCTGAACAACGCTGTATTGGGATTGCTGCTGGCGGTCTGTCTGGTGTTGCCGAATATGCCGTCGACCTGGGCCGCCGAGCCTGATGACAGCCCGCAGGCGCCGCGCCTGTTGAATCAGCCGCTGACCAGTCAGGCCTCCCGGGACAGTATCAAGGCATTGCTTGAACAGCAGCCGTTCAAGAACAAGGAAGTCGTCACCCGTTATCGCTTTGGCGAAGACCCGGCGAAACCTGCCGAAGCGCAGAAGCCGGGTGAAGCGCCACAGTGGCTGAAAACCCTGCTGGGCTGGCTCGACGGGCAACACTTGAATGGACTGGCGAAGATCATTGAAGTGCTGTTGTGGGGCACAGTCATTGCTGCGGTGGGCTGGCTGATCTGGCGTTATCGCGAGTTTCTCCAGGCCTTTGTCAGCCGTCGTGCGAAACTGCCTGCCAAGACAAAACGAGCGTTGCCGCAGCAAGCCTTCGGTCTGGATTTGAACCGCGACACCTTGCCTGACGACATCGCCGCCCATGCCGAACAACTGTGGCAAAGCCAACCCCGCGCAGCGTTGGGCCTGCTCTATCGAGGGCTGCTCAGCCATCTGCTCCACGACTTCGATCTGAGCCTGAAACCCGCCGACACCGAACTCCAGGTGCTGGCGCACGTGGAGCAATTGCAGCGCCCTGAACTGCTCGCCTTCAGCCGCAGCCTGACCACCCATTGGCAGAACATGGCCTACGGGCATCGAGTGCCGGCAGCGCCGCTGCAACAGGAATTGTGTGATGGCTGGCGTGCCTTGTTCGGCCCCGGAGCCGCCCGTTGAGTCGCCGGACATTGTGGTGGGTCGCGGCGTTGATCGCCCTGTTAATCGGGACGCTGAGCGTGTTCCTCTACCTCAACGCCAAGCCCTATCAGGAAGAAGTCGATCACGGCCCTGCGCCTGCTGCGCAAGCCAATCCTTATCTGGCGGCCGAGCTGTTTTTGCGTGAGCGCGGCCTCATGGTCAGCCATGCCGAAAGCCTCGCGGTACTGCCGGAAATCGACCCTCGCCGTCATACGTTGCTGTTGTTCAACGACCGCTCACGCATGACCCCGCGTCAGGTTGAGCAAGTGTTGAACTGGACGCGGGCCGGCGGGCGGCTGGTGTTCGTCGCCGAATCGCTGTGGGATGAGCAGAGCAAACAAAGCAATGACCTGTTGCTTGATCGGGTGCAACTGCATCAATCCCTGAGCAAGGATCTGAAAGATTTACCCGCAGACGTTGAGCCAGACCGTTTCCCGAAACTGACCAAACTCTATCTGGAAGACGAAGACGCCCCGGCCTACGCCGGTTTCGATACCGACTTCCACCTCGACGACCCGAAGAATCTTGCGCAAGCCTGGGCCAACAGCGCCAAGGCCACGCACATGATGCAACTGCCCTACAGCCTTGGCTCGATCACCGTGGTCACCGACGCCGAGCTGTGGAAGAACAACACCATCAGCCAATACGACAACGCCTGGCTGCTCTGGTACCTGAGTGCCGACACCGACGTCACGTTGATCTACAACACCGAGCACGATGGCCTGCTGACCTTGCTCTGGCGCTACTTCCCGCAGGCGATTGTCGCCCTGCTCGCGTTGATCGGCCTGTGGCTCTGGCACGTCGCGGTACGCCACGGCCCGCTTCAGCGACCCGCTCCGAGCGGACGCCGGCAGTTGCAGGAGCACCTGCGCGCCAGTGCCGATTTCCTGCTGCGCCACAACGGCCAACAGGCACTGCTGCAAGCACTGCAACAGGATGTGCTGCGTCGCGCCCGCCGCCGCCATCCCGGCTTTGATCAATTGAACGTTGCCGAACAATGGCTGGCATTGTCGCGCCTGACCCGGCAACCCACCCGCGCTATCAGCCAGGCCCTGAGCCCGGTGCCGAACCGGCGGATCTCCAGCGCCGATTTCTGCCGCCAGGTCGCCCACCTGCAAACCCTGAGGAACACGCTATGACCGAACAGATCGAGCCCGGCAGCGCCAGTCACGCCGCCCAGCAACGCCAGCGTGCCAGCCAATTGGCGCAAGCGGTGCGCGGCGAATTGCAGAAAGCCCTGATCGGCCAGAACCAGGTGATCGACGACGTGTTGACGGCGCTCATCGCCGGTGGCCACGTATTGCTTGAAGGTGTGCCGGGGCTAGGCAAAACCCTGCTGGTGCGCGCGTTGGCCCGTTGTTTCGGCGGCGAGTTTGCGCGGATTCAATTCACCCCGGATCTAATGCCCAGCGACGTCACCGGCCACGCCGTGTACGACCTGCAAACCGAGCAGTTCAAGCTGCGCAAGGGCCCGCTGTTCACCAACCTGTTGCTGGCCGACGAGATCAACCGCGCCCCGGCGAAAACCCAGGCGGCCTTGCTCGAAGCGATGCAGGAACGGCAGGTCACACTCGAAGGCCGTGCCCTGCCCATCGCGCAACCGTTCATGGTGCTGGCCACGCAGAACCCGATCGAACAGGAAGGCACCTATCCCCTGCCGGAAGCCGAGCTCGACCGCTTCATGCTCAAGGTACGCATGGACTACCCGGACGCGGACCAAGAGTTGAACATGGTGCGACAGGTCAGCCGTTCGACCCGTGCCGACATGCTCGATGTGCAACCGCTGCGCACCGTGTTGCAAGCCAAGGACGTGCAAGCCCTGCAACGCATCGCCAGCGACTTGCCGCTGGACGATCAGGTGCTCGACTACGCCGTGCGTCTGGCCCGTAGCACGCGCACCTGGCCGGGGCTGATTCTCGGCGCCGGGCCCCGCGCCTCGATCGCACTGGTGCGTTGCGCCCGTGCCCGCGCGTTGTTGCGTGGCGGTGAGTTCGTGATCCCGGACGACATCAAAGGCTGCGCACTGGCTGTGCTGCGCCATCGCGTACGCATTGCCCCGGAGCTGGACATTGAAGGCCTGCAGGTCGATCAGGTGCTGCAGCAACTGCTCGACCAGATTGCGGCGCCGCGTCTGTGAAACCCGCGCGCCTGCTGCTGATCTGGCTGGCCTTGCTGCTGGTCATCGGTATCGTTCTGGGTACATTGCGGGCGCTGGAAGTCGACATCCCTGCCAGCCTGATGTCGATCAACTGGGGGTTGCTGCTGGCGCTATTGGCCCTGGCGGTGCTCGATGCCCTGCGCCTGCAACGTCTGCCAACACCCCGCGTCACCCGACAGATGCCCGGCAGTCTTGCGCTCGGCCGCTGGGGTGAAGTGCGCCTGGAAGTCGAACATGACTTCAGCGAACCGACGCACATTGAACTGTTCGATCACCCGCCAGCAGGGCTGGGTTTCGAAAACCTGCCGCTGTCGATTGAATTGCAACCCGGCCGGCGCAGCCTGCTCGGTTATCGATTGCGCCCGCTCCAACGCGGCCATTTCAGCTTCGCTCACTGCGAAGTCAGCCTGCCCAGTCCCTTGGGATTATGGACAGGCAAACGCCTGCTCGATGTCAGCGACCAGACCCGCGTCTACCCCGACTTCGCCCGACTCTACGGCGGTGAACTGCTGGCCGTGGACAACTGGCTCAGCCAGCTCGGTGTGCGTCAGCGCCAACGGCGCGGTCAGGGTCTGGAATTCCATCAGCTGCGCGAATTCCGTGAAGGTGACAGCCTGCGCCAGATCGACTGGAAAGCCACCGCCCGCCAACGCACACCGATTGCCCGCGAGTATCAGGACGAGCGCGATCAGCAGATCATCTTTCTGCTCGACTGTGGCCGATCCATGCGCAGCCAGGACGGAGAGCTGTCGCATTTCGACCATGCACTCAATGCTTGCCTGCTGCTCAGTTACGTGGCCCTGCGCCAGGGCGATGCGGTGGGCATGAGCACCTTCGCCAGCGAACAGCCGCGCCATCTCGCGCCAGTCAAAGGCGCCGGGCAACTGAACGTGCTGCTCAACACAGTGTATGACCTGGATAGCACACAACGCCCTGCCGACTACCAAGCCGCCGCCAATCAACTATTGGCCCGGCAAAAACGCCGGGCACTGGTGGTGTTGGTCAGCAACCTGCGCGATGAAGTCGACGATGAACTATTGGCTGCCGTCAAACGCCTGAGCACACAGCACCGCGTGATGGTGGCGAGCCTGCGCGAAGAGACGCTAGACGCCCTGCGACATGCACCGGTGCAAACCTTGCCCGAGGCTCTGGCCTATTGCGGGACGGTGAGTTATTTGAACGAGCAGGCAGAACTCCATGAGCGCTTGAGGGCTCATGGGGTTCCGGTAGTGGATGTCCGGCCAGCGGAACTGGGGGGCGAACTGGTGACGCGGTATCTGGCTTTGAAGAGTGCCGGAGGTTTTTAAGCGCCTTCTTCAGCTGGAAAAGGTGCTGATTTACTCCCAGGAGCAAAACTCACAATCAGACAGTGCTGCCGTCATAGTGATTGTAAATTTTCAGTTCGGCAGTTACGCCCCTGTACGTATTAACGAACGCTTCACCGGCAAGATCGGTTGTTACGTAGTAGGTCTCGCTTGAATCGGAATGATGAACGGAGACTCGAACTCCCGGCGCAAGCTCTTTCTCCAATTTGGAGGTCGCCCGAATGAAATTTTGGGTCATTATTTCCCCGTTACCCATTTGAATGTCTTCGCGCCACCGCTCTGCATCCACCCAGTTATGCGCCAGGCGCATGGCCGCTGGCGGAATAAGCCATTGATCATTCCGTGTCTTCAGCGTCAGGGCAAACGCGCCATCCCGGGTACTTTCTCGGCAATCGAGAGTCCAGAACAACCAGTCTTGTCCGAGTTGATGTTCCTGTGCAAGATCAGGCGTTATGCTCAATCCAAGGCTCTCGGCGCTTTCGCCTTGCCATCCCAGCCTTACATAGGCCCCCGTCAGCGAACTGCCAGACTTTGCCCGCAATCTGATTACATGCGCCACGCGATGACAAGGATACAAAGTGTCATGCCCAAAGACCTTCGCAAAACTGTCGAACTGCATGTCCAGCTCTGCCTCGATATCAAACAGTTGCCCCGGCAACAATCGATCCGGAATGCTGGGACTGGTCAACTTTAAAGTGAAGTCGCCATTGCGCCATGGGCCTTCGTTATTAACGGACCATCGAATGGGTTCACTGTCCACCGGACGCAAGGTTTCAAGATCCGGATCAAACGTCAGCCCGAGCGCCTGCGCCCCAGATGAGTCTTCAAGTGCCACTTCAGCCCAGGGGATCAGCCAACTGTGCGGCCTTACCCTTAATTCCAAGTCGTAAGCGGTTGCGTGAGACAGCAGCAGCTTCCCGTCGACAAGGCTCACCTCTTCGCCATTCAGCCAAAGCGTGAATTCCTGCAACCAGGTGTCCGAGTTTGCAATCGCGGTAAACATCATCGATCTGACCTCCCATCCGGCGTAGCCGCCCTTCACAGCGGCAAGCAACCAACCCTCCTTGATCGGTGGGAGTCTGAACGCGACCTCGGCCTTGCCGGTACCATCCGTTTTCGTCGGGGCGATCTTGATGCCCGGGTATTCCCATTCCACGTCGACATCAACGAGGGGCTCGCCTGTTCTGGCAGAAACCACAATGACCTGTGCGCTGACTTCTTGCCCTGGATATCCCGTCGGATCAGAACTGATCAACGACTGGATTTCCCGAGGCTCATGCACGAAGAACGGCAACGCTATCGAATCCGAGTGCAGTGCTCCGCCCACCGATACGGTCAGCTCCAGCGCTCCCGGTGTAGTCGGCACAAACTCAATCTTCGCCACCCCGTAAAAGTTGGTGATCGATGTCACCTCTCCAAGGTCGGGGCTGCGCCAGGTCACAGTGACCCCAACCATCGGCTTGCCGCTGATCGAGGAGATGACCGTGATCTGTTCAGTCACGGCATCGCCCCAGAACAACGTCTGATTGACCCGCTGGCGTTCAGCGATCTTCACCACCTGTTCGCCTTGTCCCAGCGACATGGCGTTCACGGGAGACAGACTGGCCAGCCGCGTGGACGAGCAGTGCAATCCAAAGCTGCCATCCTTGAGGTCGTCCACCCGGAACCTGTAGGTCAGTCCTGCGGACGAAAACAATCTGGGATCGCCCAACCTCGGTTCCTCAAAACGGATGCCGAGTGCCGCTGGCCCGGACTCCGTCATGCCCAGTGTCAGGTACTGACCCAGCAAGTCACTGCCGTCCAGCGCTCGCACGCGCAGTTCATGTTGACCCTTGCGTCGCGGAAAGAACGTTTGTTGACCCATTGGCTGTTCCGACTGCTTGTCGAAACTGACCATCAGCCCCTCCCAGGGATCACTGGCCAGCGATCTGACTGTCATTGGACGACGATCTTCGTAATCGTCATAACGACTGAGTACCGCTGCGGTTACCGACTCTTCCCCGGCGACCTGCGGCCTGAAGTCAAAGCCGCTCCAGCCATCGGTCGTGGTTTGGATATCGCGAGGATTGTCATCGATGATCCAGCTCACCGGTGCCTGATCCACGGGGCGGTTGGTGTAATGCGAGTACACCTGCACCCACATCCACGCCGGCGCCTGGCCAATGACCGGATCCACCGCCGACTCGCGCCATGCCTCGAATCTGACTTTGTTGTGATCCAGTGTCATCGGCTTGGCGATCGCCTCGAAACTCAACTGAGGCAGGGCCAGGGTCAGAGCAAACTCGCCTTGCGTCTCACTGCCGGTGAAGTCCAGCGTCCAGATCGCGCCGCCGTCGTTCAGTGTCTGCGTATGCTCCAGCGGCGGGGCGACGGTCGCGCCCAGTGAATCGGCCGGTGTGCCCGACCAGATCAGGGATGCCTCAAGCCCCACCAACGGGCTCAGTGCCTGAGGTAAAACGTTGAAGCGGTGAACGGCCCCCAGGCACGGATACAAGCTGCGATCATCCAGCGCCGATGGCACCTGATCGAGCAGCAGCGCCACTTCCTCCGTCAGATCCGCAGACATCAGCCGTCCTGCCAACTCACGAACGTTTGTCTCGTCTTCAAGGTGCAGTTCCAGCTCAAACAGGTTGCTGCGGCTGGTGCTGCTGTCGGAGACCAGTTGCCATTGCGGCCCTGGCAACGTCAATGGCTTGGGCGTTTCCAGGTCTGCGGGCCGCAATCCGATATCAGGATCAACGCCGCGCCAGTGCAGACTGATATTGCGCCCGAGCCAATCACTGCCGGCAACCGGTTCGACTCTGAGGGTATGAGTCTGTCCACGTCGGCAGAGCACGCCAAGTGTATTGCGTTGAACCTCAGCATCGTCGAGCCAGATTTTCACCTGACTTCTCCAGAGGCTGGTGGCATAGGCCGTGACGGTGAAGGGGTGCTCGACCGACATCGCTTCCGGGTGCGCCTTGAGCCGGGCGGTGATGGTCTTTTCCCCGGCAGTTTTCGGCGTATACAGCAAACTGGCCCAGCCGCCCGACCCAGTGGCACTGTGGACCGGGTCACCGTCGGGAATCACCCATTCGACCAACGCATTGCTGACCGGATCACCATCGCCTCTGGCCACTTCATGCACCGCTTGCACCCGCAGCAGCACGCTCTCGGCCTCGTCGACGATCGGATATTTGTTGGCCTCACGCACCTCCCCCACCTTGATCCGGTTGCGCGCCAGCGACATCGGTTTGGCTACGGATGGCAACAACAGCTTTGAGCAGACCAATGACAGATCAAAGCGACCGTCGAGCCGGTCCTCGCTGGTCAGCGTCCAGAGGCTGTCGCGCCCATCGAACGGAACCGGCTCCTCGAGCGGCGGCCTGACCGTGATCCCCAATTGCTCGTGCCCGACGCCGCTCCAGTGCAGCGACAGATCAGTGCCCTGCAACGGGCTGTCGGCGAGCAGGCGCACGATGACAGGGTGCGCGGCGCCCCGGTTGGGATAACCGATCACGTCCCACTGCGTTTCTATCTCCTCGACGACGGATCGCAACGCCTTCCACGGATCAGTCGCCAATACCTTGACCGCAAATTCGTGGGTCACTTCGCCACTGGCGTAATAAGGGCTTTCGACCGCTGCCTTGATGACCACATCACCCGCAGTACTCGGTGCAAAATCAAAGTAAACCCAGCCTTGCTCGTCAGTGATCCCGGCCCCCAGTACACCTTGCCCGGACGCCGTCCAGGTCACTGTCCGGCCATCCAGCGCCTGGCCGGTGTAGAACGAAACGACTTGCACGCCGAGCCGGACACTCTGCGCATATTCAAGCACCGGGTAGTAAGCCGCGTCCTGTACCTCGCGAATGGCCAGGCGGTGATGCCCCAGCGAAACGTCAATCGCATAAGGTTCGGCGCTGTACTGGTTAACCAGGTTTATCGAAAAATCGTAGCTTTTCTCTTCGCCGATCGCCGGGCAGTCGAGCGACCATTGCGACAGCAGCGCCTGATCGACACCCCATTCAGGATCAGCCTTGACCGCTTCCATCGGGTTGCCGTGGCTGGTCAATGCGATCTGGGTATCCAGCCAGGCGCTGCCGGCTACAGGGGTAAAAGACAGCTTGTGTGGCATGAAAAGAGGGTCGTCCGATGCGCCGCCAAGGGATGCCCCCAGGCACAGATACAACGTCTGGCCTGGCGTCAGGGTCTCCTCGTCCAGACTTAGCGCCTGCAGTTTCAAGGGCTCCAGTTTCAGTTGAAGGTCGATGCGCGTGATACGCACAACCGAGCGCTTATCTGAAGGATTGCTCGGCACACCGCTGACGTCGAAGGTCAAGGTATCGCCGCTGTCGAACGCCAGGTGATCCAGCGATTCGCGATAGGCAATCGGATTGAAATCCAACGGCTGTGCCGCCGCCAGACGAGCGGTATCGTCCTCAAGGCTGCGTAGCGTCTCGCGCTTGAGTTCGATGCTCATCAACTCCGTATTGCCGTTGAGGATGCGCAGCCTTCCGAGCTGGCCCGACCAGTCAGGCCCTGGGCGAAACTCGCACAAAAATGTCAGTTCGTAACTGGCGCCGGCATCGGGCTTTTTAGGCACTGATACCTGCTGTGTAACCGAGCCACCGACCCCCGCCACCAGGAAACTGATAAACGCGCCTTCATACATTTCACTCGTTAAGCCGACTGCCCCTTTGTCAGTCCAGTGGTCGAGCTGTTGAGTGAAATCACCGTTGAGCACCAGACTTTGATTCGCTTGGATGACTGGCTCATGCATGATCGCTCGCTCCTTTGGCCTGTTTGTTCAGCGTGGCGTTTTCAGCCTGGGTGACCAGGTCTACGACTTTCTGAACGAAGGTCGGCTCTCCGGCCTTGGCGGTGTAATGGATACGCACAATGAGGTCGGTCAACGACGCAAGCATGACGGCCTGCAGCCGTTTACCCGACCACGGGACACTCAATTTCCAGTTGGAAATCGCGCCAGTGCATTCAAACGGACGCAGCAGTCCTTCATCGGGCTTCATGTTCGTCAGACCGTTGTCAGCGATCCCCACCGACAAGGCTATTTGCTGAGCGCTGCGCAAATTGATCACCACATCCAGCGGCGCTACCCCGCCCGGATTGTGCAAGTACTGCACGGACTGCGTGGTTGGCCGGGTCGCCGTCATGCTGCTGATCTGCAGCAAGGTCGCCCGCACGTCCTCATAGGGTCCAGTCAGGACCGGCAGATCGACCTCTACCGAACTGATCTGCCGGCAGAAATGCCCGGGATGATCGCGATCGAACAGCAACTGGGTCAGCTTGAATTCCAGTACCCCGGTGTCTTTCAGTTGCTGCAAGGCATCCGCCCAGCTGGCAATGCCCACCTGAGGTTCCACTTCGTCGTCGAACAACTGTCGCAGGGAAATGGTTTTTACCAGCTCCAGCCGTCGCTCGTGGCGTTGCAGATATTCACGCTCCAGACGCAGCAGATGCCCGCGCAACTGCTCACCGGCGGTCAGCCCATGACGATGGTCGAGCCACACCTGAGGCAAGGGGATTTGCGTATCGTAATCACCGGTTTCGGCGGCCAGCGAAGCCTGGGCGCTGAGGCACAGGCTGATGACCGCATCGTAGGCCTGATAATGCAGCGCCTTGAGCTGGCCGAGCATCCAGCCGAACAGTTCGGCATTGCTCGCACGTTTTTTCAGGTAGTTGTAGACCGTCAATGCCTGACTGTTGGCCCGCAAGGTCTGCGCAAGGCTGGATCGTGCCGCAGTGACCGCATGATTCTGCGCCACGATCTGCTCATCGAGCGCACGCACCTCCGCCATTGCCTGATCACGCTGCAGCGCCCATTCGCCTCGGCGACGCCGGTAACCTTCGGTCGTGGCCTGGCTGTCGGCATCGATCTGCAACAACGACGAGGCAACCTCCATGCCGAAAGCCGCTGCATCAAACACATGTTCCGGTTTGAAGCCGCCATTGGAGGTGCCGAATATTTTCGGCAACGCCCCGATGACGCCCCCGGCGGTCCTGACGACCCTGGCCTGCAACGCGGAGGTTTTCGACTGTTTCAGGCTCGACATGACCTGATATTCGATCGCCGAGACGTTTTCGTTGTAACGCGCTGTGTAAGCATCCGCCCGCTCCTGCGCCATGGTCCGGCTTTGCTGCAGCGCTGTCACATTCGCCTCCAGCTGGGCGATCGACTGATCCTGCACCGTTTCGACGTAGCTGCCCAATTCCACCAGATGGTTTTGCTGCAATTCTTCCTGCTCGGCGCGATCACGCCGCTCCAGCAGATTGAGCACCTGACTGCCGTAATCCTGCAGCGCCTGCACGGCCCGCAGTGCGACTTCGAACGTCACACGCCAGCGGAAGGCATTGACCACCATTCGCCCACCCATCGGTCTCGGCCCGGCCACGCCAGCGGTCACCAGGTCGCGCAGCAATTGATTGGGATCCGTCGGCGGGCTGAACAGCGCAAGATCCATAGGCGTGCCCTCCATGGTGAGATTGCGGCGCAGGTTGTGCATCCGTAGTTCAGGCGCGGCATACAGGTCGAGCAGCGACTGATTGATGGGGATTTCAAAAGGCCCACAGGCCAACAATCCGAGCATCGGCGGGGTATCGGAAGCGACCGGGTAATCCGCCAAACTGAAATTCAGCGTCTTTTCAAAGGCTTCGAGCCGCGGCCGCACAGTGCTCTGCTCCAGCAGGTCGGCGACCGTGGTGGTTTGCCAACGGGTCGCCGTATTGGCGGTCGGTGCCTTGCCCATCAGAAACCCGGCCTGGACGTAGCACAGCTTGGCGGCCACCAGACTGTCGCGGGTCAGTTGCCGGTAATACCAGTCGCCCCAGCTCATCAGGTTTTTCACATAGTCGGTGAATGCCAGAATCTGCATGTGCGCCGGTGCTGCGTAGCCGATGGCATCGGGATCCGTGGGGTTCTGAACTTCACAACCCGGATCGCCTGGAGTCCTGACGATGTCCAGGGGGCGGCAACGCCAGTACGACGGTTTTGGGTTGGGATAGTCTGGATGCCCCAGAGGATCGGCAGTTGCCTGTGGATCGAACACGTAATGCAGCCAGTTTTGTGCCTCACGGAAGCGCTCTTCATCGCGCAAGCGCGTGGCCATCAAATGCGGCAGATGGAAAAACAGCTCCCAGAAAAACAGGCCATTGGCGCCGTTGAAAGCACCATTGGGCTCAACGAACGCCACCCCGGTGGGCGGCGGCTCGGCAATGAACTGAGTGTTCCAGTCCAGCACGGCGTCCACGGAACCATTGGAACGCTGCACCAGTTCCGGGCCAAACAATGAATTGAGCCGGACGAACTTCAGCTGCAAGTCAGACTGATTGAAGGAAAGAAACTGCGCCGCATCGACAGCGTTTTTGCGCAAGGAGGGCGGGACGAAATCCTCGAGGTTGACGATGGTCAGGTGAAATCGCTTATCGCCGGTATAAGCGGTGGGGCCGGCTAATGCAAAAGTGGTCGGGTTCGGCCATGAGCCTTTTTTTCGGCTGGATACCAACGATTCGGTTACCCAACCACCCGCCTGATCCAGCTCTTGTTCCAGCACTTCAGGATCCTCACCTGAACCGCCCACAAGCCACAGTTTGATCTTCACCACGGCACTGGCAAGTCCGGTGGGCCTGCAATATCCCTGCACCGTGATCTTGTCTTCATCTCCCACCCGCAACGCCATGACTTGCAGATCCATATGCGGCGTCAGGAAACCCTCTGTCTCGACATGGGGAACGACCGTCACCTGGCTGCTCAGTGGATGCTGAACCGTTTCGTTGTTGACGAATCGATGCTGGAGCGCCAGATCCAGCCATCCCCCACCGTCGCCGGCGACCGGGCGCATCAACACGTCGTAAACCGCATGCACCCTCAGGCCAGCAAGTTTTACAGGATCAAAACTGCCCGTCATTAAAACCCCAAGCTTGCCCTTCGGGTCCAGGTAATCGGTCCGCACACTCGCAATCAACCGAGCGCCCGGCAAAAGAATCTGCCCATGCTCGGAGCTGTGCAGGCACAGCGGCGCCGACCATTGGCCGTTCTGGGTCATGAACGCCAGATTGATGTCCAGTTTGTAAGGAATATCGCCTGAGCCATCTTTCGCTGCGACCTTCACACGCCATTGCGCCCAGACCAGACATAACCGGCCATTCCAGAACACCGGGCGAATATCCAGCACCTCGTCGGCAACGGGAATTTCCACGGCTTGCCATTCACTCCAGGCCGCTGGATTGACCGCCACACTCTGGCTGCCCAGTTCAATCTCGGCCTTGCGCCAGAAGTACTGGAAGGGCTGCACCCGCTGTCGCCCGACAAAGTAATAATTGGCGCGGGCAGGCGTCATGCTATCCATGTAGCAACTGATCACATCCAGATCGCAGGTTTGTTCGAAGGTCTGCAGGTAGTCCTGCAGCGCCGACTGCACGGAATCGTTGCTCAAGCGTGCCTGATTGAGATTGTTTTCAAGGGTTCTGAACAGGCTGGTCTTGCGCAGGCGTACAAAGGGATTGATGAAGTTTTCCGGGTAACACGAAATCAGCTGCACGGCGGCCCAGTCGGGATAGTTGTTGTACAGCTCCCATTCGAGCAGATGCCGATTGTCGAACGCTTGCTTCTCAAAGCCCGGTTCCAACTTGCGATACACCGCATGAATGTACTGCTGTGCACAACTGGTCGCTTCGGCTACCCACGAACTGCGCACCTGGTAGGTGTCCAGTGGATCCATGCGCAGCAGTTCGAACAGATCGGCCGCCGTTTTCAAGAACGGATATTTCGCATTGGCCACCTGGCCGATGCAGTATTCGAGCAGTGCCGCGCGACGTTTTTCCAGCAGCCCGCCAATGTTACTCAATGCCATGATCCTGCTCCTTGGGATATGCTCCCGGGACAACCGTTAGCCAGGCGATACCGCTTATCCCGGTATCGCCTCACCCGCAAAGGTGATGGCCTTGATGAACCTGCTTTCGCTCTCGCCAGACTGAGTCCGGACACTGAAAACGAAGGTGCCTCCGGTTTCGCTGGACACAAAAACCCGCGTGAGTCCCTGTTGATCGGTGACCCCCTGACGGGGTCTGATAGTCGCGGTATCCACTTTTGTCGGGGGTACCGTCTCCCAGAACCAATCCACCAGCGAGTCGTGCGCGCGGTTGCCGTAGCCGTCTTCCAGCAACGCGTAGAGTTCGACTTCCTGGCCTTCCGGCACGACTCCCAAGGGCGTTGGTGACAGTTCTGCCAACGGAAAAGTCAGCGTTTGGTGGTCGAAGGTGATTTCGATAGATGTGGCGTAGCGCGGCTCAAACAGATCCAGCCAATACACGGGCGTATCGGTGCCCATTGTCTTGCCCGGGGTATAGATGGCTAAAAGCGTTCCATCTATGCCGGTCGCACCTGTTTCAATGCTGCCCAGGGAGGCGCGCCAGTAAACGTTGACGCCGCTCAGCGGCTGATCTTGCGCATTTTTCACGGTCACCCGATACGTGGCTAGCTCACCTGGCTTGTTGGCCACGACAACGTTGTCATCCACCACGTCGCAGGTAATTGAGACCAACTCGTTGAGGTCGCTTGCCACGTGCGCCACAGGCGCCCGCTCACTGGTCGCGCCCAGCAGAGCAAGTTCGGCGGCCTTGGCATAGGCTGTCTTGTCGACGGTTTCGGGCAGACTGCCGATCAGGAAAATCGTCAATGCATCCATGCCGGTCTCGATGGACAGCTCCCGGACGCGCATCAACAGATCGAGTTGGCTGAGGTTTTTCAACACCTTGAGGTTGGTGGGATCGATACGGTCGACACACTCGCGGACTTCCTGCACGCTCCAGCCAAAAAAATTGGCCAGTCTGATGGCGGCGGCCTGTTGCGCCAGCCTCATTGCATTCCCCGTGACATCCGGCAGATCGTTGACCTGACGCAGATAGTCCAACAGCTTCTGCGGCGGTTGTTCACCCAGGGCGAAGGCGCGAGTCAGTGTCGTCAAGTAATACAGTGTGCGTATCGTCAATGCGTGCCTGTTGCTCTGACCGAGCCAGGCTTCGTGGCCGTAATCCAGATATTCGTGCAACAGCGCGGCGCTCAACCCCAGCGTCGACACCACTTCACTGCGCCAGCGCACCTGCGCCAGCAGATCGAGCAGCACATTGGCATTGCGGTGCTGTTTTCGGCTTGCCCCCTCTGATTCCACAGGTGTTTGCTCAAGCACTTGTTGCAGCAATTGATAAACCGTGGTGTTTGACCAGCTCAGGATCGGTAGTACCTGCTCCACACCGACACCGGCATACACGGCCAGCGTCTCTTTGACCAACGATGCCTGAGCATCGCGCGCCTGCAGAACCACACCGGTCATGATGTCGATGAGGTTTTGGCGCAATGACTCCTCGACCCGCCCCAAGGCACTTTCGACCGCCGAGGCAATTTTTCTGCGGACATTGTTCAGGTATTGCTCGGAAGTCCCCCGCTGAGGCAATACCAAACCATAGGCATCGACAATAGGATCGAGAAGATCGGAGTAGGACACCAGGAATTCGAGCCAGTCGGCGGCCCCGACAGACGGCACGCCGGCCATCAGAAACACACCATTGGACAACAATGCGGTCGGCAGCAAATTGCGCAGTTGTTCGAAAAGTTGCTGATCCTGCTCGGACGGTTGCTGCGCCGCCAGCGGTGCGACCGCGTGCTGCAACACCCACAACACTGGCAGATCGCTTTGCGCGCACCACTGCACGCAACTGTGCATGGCTTCGATCAGTTCCAGTACGTCTGGCAGACCTTCTGCAACGGTGTGGATACGAGGGGCACCCGCCAGGCCATCAACCCACTCGATCCCGCCCAGCACCGACAGCATCAGCACGCCTTCGACGGGGGTGATGTTCAACAGTCGGGGCAGTCGAACCAAGCGGTAAAAACTCGAGATGATCGCCGGGCTGCGCGTCAGTGTGTCGGTCAATCCATGTGCCCTGGCCACCGTGGTTGCCAGAACGTAATAAGTCTGCGGGTCAATCGCCAGGCCACGGCACAACTGGCTGATCGTCAGATCGACCTCGCCCGGTGCCGGCGTCACAGGAAACGTACCGTCGTCGAGCCGCAAGGGCTCGCGGTAACCCGCTCGATCATTGAATATCTGGTCGAACAGCGAGAGTGCTTCGCCACGGCCGTAGACCGACAGTTCTGCGATAAACACCGCAAAGTCCGCCGCAGTACATTCGTAACGCTCGCGCAGGGTCTGAAAAAGACCCAGGGCATGCACGACGCCGCTGGATATGTTCATCTCTGGCGCAGCGGCGGGGTCCGAAGGCTTACCGCGTTCTACTGCCCGGATCGCAGCCACCAGCAGTGCATCGACCTGATCGAACGGCAAACCGGTCCAGTTGGCCAGACGGACCATTTGGTTTATCCGGTCATAGCGGTTGAAGCCCAGCTCCTCGTCGGGGTCTGCCGTCAGTCGATGGCGAAATTGTGACTCGTCGTCGATCCGCACGGCGGGTGCGGTGTTGTTGTTGATGTACACCGACCCCGACCGTTCACTTTCGGGTTTCTCGGGTTTCTCGGGTGTCTCATCCGGGTAGTCCACATTGGCTGAGCGCACCGGCGCAGCATCGCGAATCGACAGCAAAGCTTCGATCTGCGTGCTGCTCAACTTGGTTCGCTCGCCTAGAAACTCCACCTGACTAAGGTTCTTGTACTTATCAATGTCATTGGTGCCGAAGTGGCGGTCGAAAAACTCTTTACGCTGGGCAAAGCTCTCGCGGGCTTCCGTCAGCAATTGCCGCTGATAGGGACTCAGGCGCGTGGCATGAGCGAAGCCGGGACCGGTATTGGTTCCCCGGGCATCGGGTTGTAAAAAATAGGGGTAGGCCAGATCGACCCGGTGCTCGAAGTCTCCCACCGACAGGTCATGGGACTGCGCGATACCATCAATCGTGACCCAATGCTGGTAATACGGCAGACCGTTGGGGTAGCGGGCCTCGATCAACACGTCTTCAGTCGACTTTCCTGGCTTGGGCATGTTCGCCGCGATGAACTGCTCCAATACCGCGACGATGATGTCGACCGACGATACCGACTGATAGACCGCATTGACGTCGACCTCCAGCGCGAGCAAATCCGTGCGGCGCTTGTGCAACTGATAGTGTTCTTCCTGGTTTTCGGGCTTGATACGGTCACGAATCCAGCGCAGCAAATCGATCAGATACGCTGCGGGCGAGACAAGGGACTCCAGTGCATCCGGTGGACACAGTGCAGCAAAGTCGGTACCGATCAGGACTTGATAAGTGGGGCCGTCAACCATGGATAACAAACCGCTGGAGCTGCGTGTTGTCGCGTTCCGATTACCCGTCAGGGTTTGCTCGATAAACTGTCGACGCAGATACGTGGCCATGCTGTTGGCCCCGCGCAAAAACCGCCGGGCGTCATCCGGGCTGAGCCGCTGCTCCCTGACCAGACCCTGAACGCCCTTTTCCACCAAGGGAAAAATCGATCCCCCTTGTTCAAGGTACGTCTTGAGATTGTCCAGCCCGAGGTTTTGTGCGTGTTGTTCGTCACCAAACAATTGATCGAACATTTGCAAAGCGGGGCGACGCGAATCAGCCATGATCAGGTTCCTTGAGGCGAAAGCCGGCCGGAGCAACCTGGCGTTTCCACCAGGCTACACACTCATTGATTAAGATTTGGCGCTTCGACGGGTCGAGTGTCCACTGTCAGATCTGACAGGTTTTACAACCGTTCGTCGGGTGTGCGTTCAAGAACCTTCCACCGGCGGATGTGTGCGCTCGACTTCAAAGCGCGCGCTCTCGACCCAGTCGGACATCGTCTCGCCGTCCTCCTCATCCGTGATGCTCTGCCTGAATCGGAACCAGTTACCTGATTCCGGCAGTGGCTGCGTCGCCTCCCCATGCCATGTCTCACCGGCAATGGGCAAGGGCCCCGTCCACTGCACATCCGGGTTGTACCAACTCACCACGGTCCCAACGCCTTTGCGTCCGCGGCCGGCAAACTGCAGCGGATGACTGACCCAGCGGCCCGCCGCCGGGGCGTCGAGGGTGGGCAGAAAAGTGCCCAGCATGATCGGGCGCAGTGCCTCGACGGAGGCGAACTCCTCCAGCGACGCCACCGCCTCAAGCACGTAAGGCCCGCCGGCGAGGGAACTGAAGTCCTGCGTCACTGACCAGGTGCGATCCTCCTGCACGATGGCGCTGGACTGCAGCGAGTGCGTGGCGTCGGCCAGCGTCACCGTGACCGTGACCGTGTCGCCAGGCACACCGAAACCAGACACCACCGTGCGTCTGCCGACAGGGTCATCCTCGGTCGGGGTTTCGATCAGCGGTGCAGCCGGGACGACGTCATATTGCCGCGCTTCGCCGAGGTCCGACTCTTGCCGCTGGTCGTTTCCATCGACGAACGTTTGCAGCGCACGAATGATTGTGTGCCCCACCGGCAACGTCACCTCACCTTCCCAATCGCCCTTGTCGTTCACCAGGATGTCGCTGAGCAGAGGCTCGCTGACACCTTCCAGAAAAACTTCGACCCGTCCGTTCGCCATGCCGCTGCCGGCGATTTTTGCGGTACGTGACAGCTTCCCGTTTTCCGTCGGTTGGCAGATCTGCGGCGGTAACAACACCACATCGAAATAGCAATGTTCACTGCGCTCGGACGGCCGCTCGTCAAGGATTTGCTGTGCATCGATGGTGTATCTGCGGAACTCCAGTCCGGCGAGATCGATCGACCACGCACCGTTTGCATCCAGGGTTTTTTCCGGCCCCAGCGGGCTTTGGAACTGGGTATCCCGCAACTGCATCACGGCACCCTGCATACCGTTCTCGCCCTTGACCGTGACATCACGGCCCACCTTGCTGGTCGGGTCCGGATAGGTGATCCGCGGCCGGGACATGGGCCGTCTGACGGTGAAGGTGGCGCTCGCCGGGGACGAGGTCTGCTCCGCAGCGAACTGGGTCACGGTGACGGTATGCTCAACCCCCGTCGCAAACGGCTTGTCGCGGCGGAATGTCCATTTGTCATTGCTGACCGTTGGCTTGTGCACCACATTATCTTCGTCGCTGTACTGGAGGCTGACCACCGCGCCCGGCCAGCAAGTGCCGCTGAGCCTGGGTGACAGTTCATCCTCGAGCGGGTCGTCAAGACCGGGAGCCAGTGGCGGAATGTTTACATCAAGATAAACCCAATCGGTTTCCTGCCCGTCTCCCGCCTGTTTGATGCGGACCCGGCGGTTGAAGGTCGGCCCCCATACTTCCAGGGCCTGACTGGACCATTCCCCGGTGGTGGTCAGCGGGCGATGGGGCGCCACCGCCTCATCCATGTCGATCTTCCACAGCCATACGGTCGCGCGGGCATTGCCCAGGCCGCTGAAGGTCGGCTGATACTCCAGTGTGTGTGCCAACTCGCTGACATTCGGCAACTTGTTTTCGACCGTGAAAGGAAAAGGCAGTGACTCGATCCAGCCACTGGCACCGTCGCCCACTTTTTGCACGATTTTCAGGTTGTAGGTGCCGTATGGCCAGTCCGTTGCGGTGGTTGCCCACTGTCCCCCGGTTGCCACAACCGCCTCTGGCGGCTTGACCGCATAACCTGGCGCGGTGATCACCACCGTTGCGCCGGCGTGGGCGGAGCCTGAGAACTTGATGGAATTGTCGATGAACTCGACGGCGACACCGGTAATTTTGGCTGGCCGGACTCTGAATCCCCTCGGCGCGCCAAATTTTCCCTGCACTCCGGATAAAGTCTGGCGGGCGACAATCGAAAAAGGGCCGGGCGACATTTCGTTTTCGAACGACACAATCTTCCAGCTTCCGTCAGACTCCACCACTGCCTGACCGATCCTGACTACAAGATTCAAATCCACGAACACTTCGACATTGGCCCCGCTCTCGCCGGTACCGGATATAGGGCCATTGGGATCAATTACCTGGAGGGGTTGAGGAACGCTGATGATCGGGCTCCCCAGCAATAGGAAACTATGCAAGCCTGACCAATCATTCATATTCCGGTGGCCAGCAATCATCTCAACCTTCCCCCCATTCGGGTAGTTCGCAAGATTGAAATCCGCCTCCCACGTCATGTCGTCTTTGACTTTGGCCGATGCGTGAAGAATACCGCCACCGGGCTTTATGACGTCGAGATCCCAACGGTAAGTCCCTGTACCTCGCAACTTCAAGGGGTCGCCCTGACGCAGCACCGCATTCTTGGGTGGGTAAATAATTATTGGGCCGCGTTGGGGGTAAACGTCGACCGAGTTCGATAGCACAGATGTTTGATCACCGATTTTTTGTACAGCAATCAGGATCCCTTTTTCAGTCAAGCCGGACGGCAATGTACAGTTGGCACTCCAGCGTCCGAAGATGTCTCCGGGCCCAACTCCGACCGCAACAGAAACATTTCCATATTTGAAGAAAACGTGGATCGTGCCTCCAACAAGACTGTTGCTGCCCGAGACAAGGAATGACGCCCCTATTATCGTGTTTGGCCCCGGTCCATCGATGAATGGCTGGGCTGCGGGGTACACCTCAGGACCGAATCCCTCATGCGGTCCAACATCATTGTTCGTCCCATCATAATCGACACGAATATAAATTCTGTTTTTCAGTCCCCCCTCGGCAACGGGGCCCCAGGGGGAATTAGTGATGCGTGAGTATTCGTGCCAAGCTCCATCTTGAAGAAGGGCGTCCGGTGAATACTCCACCGCACTGGTAAGGGTTTTAAGGTAAAGATCTATATTGGCTCTGTTCCAGTTTCCATTACGTGTTGTCATCTTGTAACGCAGAGTTCTTACATAGAGACTTCCGCGTTCAAACTTGTACTGGCACTGCAGTTCGGTGGTCAATTGAGGTACACGAGGGTGCGTTTGTTTGAGGGTAACTAACACCGAATTGGCCCAAAACACCTCGGAATATGGTCCATTGTCCGCATTCTGATCTGAGCTGTTCTCCAAACCGATGCTGACGGCTTCACCGCCGCCACTTTCATTCAGCAGCGCTTTGCTTTTATCACCGTCATCAACGTTGTCGTTCATTTCAATAGTTCCAGGCAATGGATAACTAACGCGCTTGCGCCAATATAGGCGCCACCGCAACGCGCAACCACTGTCAGATCTGACAGGTTAAATTACCGCTGATCGGAAAAACGGGGCGCCGCTTTTCCCTCGTTCCTGAACATTGCCTGCCTGTAAATCTGACAATCTCCATGCCCGGTAACTCTTCGCACAACACTGTTCGGTGGCGTCCTACAGGCGCCCATTTACGGCTACACCGAGTTGCGCCATTGCCTACACATCCCTCAGAATCCGCCGGCTTGTGCGCCTTGCTGATGCCCCGTAACTTGATCCGTGCCGCTGCCAATCAGTGGTCGGGTTTAGTCGCCCGGTTTAAGTACGATGCGTATAAGCGTCATCCAGTCGGGTAGTCCCTATCCCCGCACTCGATGGTGGCTGTTCGCAGGGCGCTCTCGGGCGCGCCGGTTTTCGTACTCACCGGTCGACTAACCTGCTTACAGCCGCCACCCATTCGTTTAGTCGCGGATAAGGTGGCAGCCCTACTAGCGAGTACGAAATCATGATCAAAGACACTCCAAATCCCCCCGAAACCAACTCGGTTTCCCCCTATGAATCCAGCGATTCGAAAAAGCTCCACGAGGCCGCCGAAAAAGCCCTCGACCACTACCTCAAACCCAAACCCGACCCACGCAACTCCGTGGATCGCGGCATGCAGATGTTCATGATCGCGCCCGACCTCAACCCCGAAGCCGTGGCCATTCAGACCTACGAAACGTTTTCTTCGGTGAGCATTCTGCTGCTCGACCTGGCCGACAGCCTTGAAAACAAGCCGCGACACCTGGCGATGGCGATCTATCAACTGAGCGAGATGGGTTTGTTGCTGGCGGAGAAGGCGCTGGATAACGAGCGGGCGATTGCCGTTACCTGACCTTGGAGAGAGGTTGTCTGTACTGACGTTTTCGCGAGCAAACTCGCTCCCACACTCGAATGCATTTCAACTGAAAGAATGCGGATCACTGTGGGCGCGAGCTTGCTCGCGAAGCTTTAGGCGGTTTCCAATCAGGCCGAGGCCGGCAATGGCTGAAAACTGAAGTACTGGCGCAACGCCTCAACCAATTGCCCGTATTCCGGCGGTGGTTGTTGCAGGCTGAAACCGGCGTCGTAGTGCAGCGGGGTCGCGTCTTCGTGGCACCACAGGCAACACGCGGCCAGATCGATTATCTGTTGGCAACCCTCGCCGCAAGGGATTTGCAGCCGCAAATGGAAGTCCACACCCACCATCATCGGCAACTGGCTGATCAGCATCAGCCCGTCTTCGGACACGTTGCCCAGAAAACCGATGGGTTTGTTGGTGACGCTGTTGAACACTCTGAGGAAATACGGCAGTTGATGCCGTTCAATCCGGCGGTCGGTAAACATGCGCAGTTCGCCATGCAAGGCTCCATCACAGAGCCGCACCTTTGCTTCGGAACGCCCCTGTAGCGCAGGCGCGCTCTCCCCGCTTCCGGTGTGACGGTCGCTACGTCGCCGTCACCTGACCACTTGCCAGTCGCAGGTGTTGCTCCGGGTTTACAGATTCAGCTCTAAACCCGGGTTATTCGACTATAGCTCAGCTTGTACACACGGCCAGATTTTGTATGACAACTGTCATCAGAAGCGGGTCGGGCGCACCACGGCAGCAGCGCTGCGCGTCGGGTAATGGCCCAGGCTCTGCAAGGTTTCCAGACGCGCGCGGGCGCGGTAGGCGTATTCGCTGTTCGGGTATGAGGCGATGATGAACTGGTAGGTCTGCGCCGCATCGACAAACATCTTTTGCCGCTCCAGGCACTGGCCGCGCATCATCGACACTTCCGGCCACACATACGGGCGGGCACGGCTGGCGCGTTCGACCTTGGACAGTTCGAGCATGACCTGCTCGCAGTTGCCACGGTCGTAGGCGCTGTAGGCGTTGTTCAAATGATGGTTCATCGACCAACGGGTGCAGCCCGTCACGGCGAGGACGCTGAGGGCAAGGGCGGCAATGGGTACGAATCGCATGAGGGTTCTCCTGTCTTGTGCTCTTTATCGACCCTTGCCGAGAAATCTTCAGAAGTGTTTGCGCCAATCGTCGTGTTCAATAAAGAAAACAATAAGTAGTGCATTCGAACAATGACTACACCCCAAGAGCATAGTAGCCTTCGCTAGCGCTTGAACTCAGGAGTCTTTGCATGTCCGTCCGTCGTACCAAAATCGTCGCTACCCTTGGCCCGGCCAGTAACTCGCCGGAAGTTCTCGAACAGCTGATTCTGGCTGGTCTGGACGTTGCCCGTCTGAACTTCTCCCACGGCACCCCCGACGAGCACAAGGCTCGCGCGAAGCTGGTGCGTGACCTCGCTGCCAAGCACGGCCGCTTTGTCGCCCTGCTCGGTGACCTGCAAGGCCCGAAAATCCGTATCGCCAAATTCGCCAACAAGAAGATCGAGCTGAAGATCGGTGACCAGTTCACCTTCTCCACCAGCCATCCTCTGACCGAAGGCAACCAGCAAGTGGTCGGCATCGACTACCCGGATCTGGTCAAGGACTGCGGCGTGGGCGACGAGCTGCTGCTCGACGACGGCCGTGTGGTGATGCGCGTTGATACCGCCACCGCCACCGAACTGCATTGCACCGTGACCATCGGCGGCCCGCTGTCCGACCACAAAGGCATCAACCGTCGCGGTGGCGGCCTGACCGCACCGGCCCTGACTGAAAAAGACAAGGCCGACATCAAACTCGCCGCAGAAATGGAAGTCGACTACCTCGCGGTGTCCTTCCCGCGTGACGCTGCCGACATGGAGTACGCCCGTCAACTGCGCGACGAAGCCGGCGGCACTGCCTGGCTGGTGGCGAAGATCGAACGCGCTGAAGCCGTGGCCGATGACGAAACCCTCGACGGTCTGATCAAGGCGTCCGACGCGGTGATGGTTGCCCGTGGTGACCTCGGTGTGGAAATCGGCGATGCCGAGCTGGTGGGCATTCAGAAGAAAATCATTCTGCACGCACGCCGCCACAACAAGGCTGTGATCGTCGCGACCCAGATGATGGAGTCGATGATCCAGAACCCGATGCCAACCCGCGCCGAAGTGTCCGACGTGGCCAACGCCGTGCTCGACTACACCGACGCGGTGATGTTGTCGGCTGAATCCGCTGCCGGGCTGTACCCGCTGGAAGCGGTTCAAGCGATGGCGCGCATCTGCGTCGGCGCTGAAAAGCACCCGACCGGTAAAACCTCCAGCCACCGCATCGGCAAGGAATTCACCCGCTGCGACGAAAGCATCGCGCTGGCGACCATGTACACCGCCAACCACTTCCCGGGCGTCAAAGCGATCATCGCGCTGACCGAAAGTGGCTACACCCCGCTGATCATGTCGCGTATCCGTTCTTCGGTGCCGATCTACGCGTTCTCGCCGCACCGCGAAACGCAGGCGCGTGCAGCGATGTTCCGTGGCGTGTACACCGTGCCGTTCGATCCGGCTTCGCTGGAACCGCACGAAGTCAGCCAGAAAGCCATCGACGAACTGGTCAAGCGCGGCGTTGTGGAAAAAGGCGACTGGGTCATCCTGACCAAGGGCGACAGCTACCACACCACCGGCGGCACCAACGGCATGAAGATCCTGCACGTGGGCGACCCGCAGGTCTGAGTGACGCGCTGAAAAACCAAAGCCCCGGCATGTGAGTGCCGGGGCTTTTTTATGGGCGAAACACAAAGGTGAGGCTGGCGTCTACTGTCAGACCTGACAGTAGACCGCGAACCTTGTTCGGCAGCTAATCGAGTCGCACCCATCCACTCAAGGAGAGCGGCATGAATGACTCGAAACGGTTAGCGCAGGACGACGTTGCACTTGATAAGGATTTCGCAGACGCCGGGATTTTTTTACTTGACCTCCCCCACTTGGGACGTCAATCGATCCTGAATGGCATCCAGGCGCAATATCCCTCTACAGCCGAACGTCTTTATTTCACAGGAGAGGTGCGCGCGAGCGCTGCCGATTCAATGTACCTGTCAGGTTGCTTGAAACCTGATGGCACGCTTGATCCTGACTTTGGGGAGAATGGCGTCACCAGCGGCAATTTTTTAGTACGTACGCAATCCGCCGGTACTTCGATCACTGTGCTGCCTGACGGAAAAATCCTGCTTGTCGGGCGGGTGCTTGGCCAGTCAGTTCCAGCATTGGCCAGATTCACCTCGGATGGCACGCGCGACCTCGAATTCGGTGGCGACGATGGTTACGTGATTCTCAGAATGCCGGACGCTGCCGAAGACTCAGTCCAGAGTGCCGCATCTGACATGAATGAAAGCCAGGACTCATTGACGAGCGTCGTACCACTGGACGATGGAAAAATCCTGGTGGTTCGCACCTATGTCGTCACTCACCAGGCAGATACCCGTGCTTATCTGTTTCTGCTCAACAGCAACGGCTCGCTCGACACCTCGTTCAATCAGAAAGGTTATGTCCAGGTCATTTATCCCGGAGCCGATCAGACCCTCGTAAAACTGCGCAGTGGATTTATTGATAAGGACGGGACGATCGTTGTGGCGGGCAGCCTCCAGCCATCGGCCCTGTCAGGAGTGCCATTGATGGCGCGTTACACACGCGACGGACAACCTGATCCTCGCTTCGGTACAGGTGGGTTCTTCACCCCGGCACAGGACTTTTCCGAATTCGGTCAACTCAACTCGGTCATTGGCCAGCCGAACAATCGCCTACTGGGGATCGGTGCAACCGATGATGGACAAGGTCTTCTGATCAGCCTCGAACCGGATGGAAAGTACAACATTCAGTTCAATGGTGCGAAACCGTTGCTCACCCAACTGGGCCAACACATCACCTACTGGACAGCAGGTGCGATGCAACCCGATGGAAAAATCGTGTTGTGCGGCGCCATCAAACCTGCGGACCAGACATCGCCAGGCGCAGTGGCGCGCTTACTGAGCGACGGCAAGCTGGACGAGACATTCCACGGGCGAGGTTGGGCAAGCACTCAGGTCAACGGCACGACCACTTTCAATGCACTGACGTTGCAGAGTGACGGAAAAATCGTCGTGGCCGGGGTTCGGTACGCCGACGGTAACGCTCAGGGCGTGATCCTGCGCTATTTGAGCTAACCCAGCCTGACACTAATGGGAGAGCATTGCGTGACCGCTACTTGAGCAGGTTCGACGATTTTTCGCCGCGCCTGCTCGCGAAAAAAGTCAGCCCCATCAGCACCGACTCAGTCCCGTTTGATGAATCCGCTCAACGCCGCCAATGCTTCCGGCGAGCGCAGCCGTTGGGTGAACAGCACGCCCTCCTCTTCGATCACCCTACGGATCAACTCACGATCCGGCGCCTTCATCAATTGCTTGCTGATACGCACCGCTTCGGCCGGCAACTCATCGAAACGCAGCGCCATTTCCCGCGCCTTGCTTAGCGCCGCATCGCCGCTACCCAACGCTTCGGTCGCAATTCCCCACTGCGCAGCCTGTTCACCGCTGAATCCTTCGCCGAGCAACAACAACTCTGCTGCTTTGGCCTGCCCAAGCAAACGCGGCAGGATCAGGCTGGAGCCGAACTCTGGGCATAAACCGAGATTGACGAACGGCATGCGCAAGCGCGCATCGCGGGCCACGTAAACCAGATCACAGTGCAGCAGCAATGTCGTGCCAATGCCCACCGCTGCACCGGCCACGGCAGCGATCACCGGTTTGCGGCACTCCAGCAAATTGAGCATGAAGTGAAACACCGGGCTGTCGAGGTCGCTCGGCGGCTGCTGAATGAAGTCCGCGATGTCGTTGCCGGCCGTGAAGCATTCAGCGCTGCCAGTGATCAGCACGGCGTTGATTTCAGAGTCGTTGTCAGCCTGTTTCAACGCCTCGGCGAGACGGCTGTACATGGCGCGGGTCAGGGCGTTTTTCTTCTCCGGGCGGTTGAGGCGCAGGGTCAGTAAACCGCGTTCGCGCTCCAGCAGGATGGCTTCGGTCATGGTCGGTCTCGCGTCTGAAAGATCAGCGCTCAACCACGGCTCAAAAACACATCGGCCAGCAGTTGATTGCGCGGCAATCCGGCCAGATACAGGCGCCTTGCAAAGGCGTCGACACTGGCCGTCGAGCCGCAGACTAAGGCCAGGGTTTGCCGGGAAACAAGGCGCAGTTGCGCCAAAGCGGCGGCTGACTCGGCCGCCGTCCACAGCTCGACGCTGAGGTTTTCGCGTTGCGCGGCCAGTGCCGCCAAAGGTTTGGCCAGGTAGTGCGCGTCAGCGTCATGGGCCACGTGAATGACACGAATGGCGCCCTGATGATCCTGACGCAAGGCTTCGCGCAGGACACCGAACAACGGCCCCAGACCGGTGCCGGCGGCGAGCAACCACAGCGGTCGGTTGTGCCAGTCAGGGTCGTAATGCAAGGCGCCGCCACGCAGCTCGCCGAGGCGGATCGCGTCGCCGATCTGCAAGCGCCGCGCGGCATCGCTGAATTCGCCGGGCTGGCGGCAATCGAGGTGGAATTCGAGAAAGCGGTCCTCTTCCGGCAGGCTTGCCAGCGAATATGGCCGGGCGATGTGATTGATCCACAACACCAGATGTTGCCCGGCACTGTAGCGCAGCGGCCGCTGTGGGGTCAGGCGCAAACGCAACACGCCGTCGCTCAGCCAGTCGAGCGCCTCGACCACGGCCGGGCGACCGTCGGTCAGCGGATCGAAGGTGTGCACCTGCAAGTCTTCGGTTACCTGACACTGACAGGCCAGTCGCCAGCCCTGTTGCCGCTGTTCAGCGCTCAACGCATCCGGACGGTTATCCGCCGGAAGACCTTGCACGCATTGCACCAGACACGCATGACAACTGCCGGCGCGGCAGCTGTAGGGCACGGCGACACCCCGCTGATTGAGGGCATCGAGCAGGTTGCTGCCCGCCGCCACTGACCATTGCTGTTCACCGACGCGAAGTTCAGGCATCGACGTTCTCCCACGCCGCGGCACATCGATTGCGCCCGTCACGTTTGGCTCGGTACAGCGCCTGATCGGCACGCTGCAAGGCGTCGTCGAGGTCATCACCCAGTTCCAGCAGGGTCATGCCCGCCGACAGACTGAGGTTGCGCACGCTCAGCCCCACCAGTTCGACATCGGTGAAGGCGATGCGCAGACGCTCGCAGCAAGCGGTCAAGCGTTCGGCATTGCAATCGGGCAGCAGCACCACGAATTCCTCGCCACCATAACGCGCCAATACATCGCCGTCGCGCAGACACGCCTGCGCAACGCCGGCGAACGCCTGCAGCACCTGATCGCCGGCAGCATGACCGTGCAGATCATTGATGCGTTTGAAATGATCGAGATCGATCAACGCCAGGCCGTGCACCACGTCGTTGTCCATGGCATTCAGTTCACGCGAGGCGAGGCGCAGAAAGTGCCGGCGATTGAACAACCCGGTCAATTCGTCGGTGGCGACCAGGTCTTCGAGCTGACGCATCATCCCGCGCAGGGTGTCCTGATGCGCCTGCAAGGCAAACCGGCGCTGGCGCTGGCGTTGCCGCGAGACTTGAACGAAGCGTGCGTAAAGCACCAGCCACGCCAGCACCATCGCCAGAATGCACACCTGCAAGGCGGCGAGCGCAGGGTCAGCCAAGAGGAAGTGATAACCGTCCCACAGCGTGATCGCGCAGAAACTGAAGAACACCAGCAAGGCACAGCGGATGAAGGCCCGCCGACTGAGATGGAACAGGCCGAACAGCAGAATCATTACGTAGAACACCAGAAAGGCGCCACGGGCTTCATCCAGATGCGCGATCAGCCAGGTCTGCCAGCCCAGTCCGAGCAGCACTTGCACTTCGGTCAGGCTGGGGTCGGCAAAGCGTTGATTGCGCCCGCTCCAGAACATTGCGAACAGCGTCGCCTGACTGATCACCACCAGCGCGCTGCCGATGGCCACGGAACTCAGGGACTGGCCGTAATGACCGGCGAAAAACGCCAGCCACAGCAGCAGCAAAGCCAATCCGTAGGTGGCCGCAGCAAGGGCGAAACGTTTAAGCAAAAGACGTTGAATGGCGTTATGGGTCAATCGTTGACTCACCGTGCGATAAGAGGCTGACCGAGTGTCCTACTCTACAGACCGGCTGCCACTTTAGTGGCGTAGTCGATAAATGACCACCGATTTTCGGGCTCGAAATTTGACGTCAAAAGTGTGGCCTGCGTGTGCCGCCAAAAGCCCCTCACCCTAACCCTCTCCCAGAGGGAGAGGGGACTGATCGAGTCGATTGTTGGAGATACGCCGACCTGAAATACCACGCCGCACTCAGGTCTGAACTACATCAGGATCAACGCGTTTTCCCCAACCGAACCCAGGTTTGAACAGCATGAAGATCAGCTCCCTTTCCTGAGTCGAACCGAGGTTTCGAAGACTGCGCAGATCAGCTCCCTTTCCCCAAGCCGAACTGAGGTTTCAAAGACTGCGCAGATCAGCTCCCTTTCCCCCTCGCCCCCTCTGGGGGAGAGGGCTGGGGTGAGGGGGTAGCTCTTGAAGTGCAAACCCGCTGTCCGATATTCGCCCATCCATGCGACCAACGAATGACTGCCGGCGCGTGTATGCCCCACCGAGGCGCGGTATACTGCCGCGCCTTTTTAGCGTCGCGCCAGCATCCCCGGCGTGCCCGGCCCCAAGGGCCAGCTTCAAGTTGCAAGCTTCCAGCCGCTAGCTCAAGCAGTCCGCGTACTGCTCCAACTTGCCGCTGAAAGCTTGAAGCCTGTAGCTGCCCCATAGAATGTTCCCGTCTTTTAGAGGAGCGCGACTCATGACCGTGATCAAGCAAGACGACCTGATTCAGAGCGTTGCCGACGCCCTGCAGTTCATTTCCTATTACCACCCCGTGGATTTCATCCAGGCGATGCACGAAGCCTACCTGCGCGAAGAATCGCCAGCGGCCCGTGACTCGATGGCGCAGATCCTGATCAACTCGCGCATGTGCGCCACCGGCCACCGCCCGATCTGCCAGGACACCGGTATCGTCACCGTGTTCGTGCGCGTCGGCATGGACGTACGTTGGGATGGCGCCACCATGGGCCTGGACGACATGATCAACGAAGGCGTGCGTCGCGCCTACAACCTGCCGGAAAACGTCCTGCGTGCCTCGATCCTCGCCGACCCGGCGGGTGCTCGGAAAAACACCAAGGACAACACCCCTGCCGTGATTCACTACTCCATCGTCCCGGGCAACACCGTGGAAGTGGACGTGGCGGCCAAGGGCGGCGGTTCCGAAAACAAGTCGAAAATGGCCATGCTCAACCCGTCCGACTCGATCGTTGACTGGGTGCTGAAGACCGTTCCGACCATGGGCGCCGGCTGGTGCCCACCGGGCATGCTCGGTATCGGCATCGGCGGCACCGCCGAGAAAGCCGCGGTCATGGCCAAGGAAGTGTTGATGGAATCCATCGACATTCACGAGCTGAAAGCCCGTGGCCCGCAGAACCGCATCGAAGAAATGCGTCTGGAGCTGTTCGAGAAGGTCAACCAGTTGGGCATCGGCGCCCAGGGCCTCGGTGGCCTGACCACCGTGCTCGACGTAAAAATCATGGACTACCCGACTCACGCAGCCTCGCTGCCGGTGTGCATGATCCCGAACTGCGCCGCCACCCGTCACGCGCACTTTGTGCTCGACGGTTCCGGCCCGGCTTCGCTGGAAGCGCCACCGCTGGACGCCTACCCGGAAATCGTCTGGGAAGCTGGCCCGTCGGCGCGTCGCGTCAACCTCGACACCCTGACCCCGGAAGACGTGCAGAGCTGGAAGCCGGGCGAAACCGTCCTGCTCAACGGCAAAATGCTCACCGGTCGCGACGCGGCGCACAAGCGCATGGTCGAGATGCTCAACAAGGGTGAAACCCTGCCGGTAGACCTCAAGGGTCGCTTCATCTACTACGTCGGCCCGGTTGATCCGGTCGGTGACGAAGTGGTTGGCCCGGCGGGCCCGACCACCGCGACGCGGATGGACAAGTTCACCCGGCAGATCCTTGAGCAGACCGGCCTGTTGGGCATGATCGGCAAATCCGAGCGCGGTCCGACTGCGATCGAAGCGATCAAGGACAACAAAGCCGTGTACCTGATGGCTGTCGGCGGCGCGGCTTACCTGGTGGCGCAGGCAATCAAGAAGTCGAAAGTGCTGGCGTTTGCCGAACTGGGCATGGAAGCGATCTACGAGTTCGAAGTCAAAGACATGCCGGTCACCGTTGCGGTGGACAGTAAGGGTGAGTCGGTGCACATCACCGGCCCGGCGATCTGGCAACAGAAGATCAGCGAAAGCCTGGCGGTAGAAGTGCAGTAAACGCCTGAAGCCGTAAAAAGAAGGCCGACCCGTCATGTGACGGATCGGCCTTTTTTTGTGCCTGCGATTGCATTGGAGATAACTGCTTCGGCGATAAAAAGCCGGGACAACCACACAAATCGGTCTTGTGCACCTGTCAGGTTTGACAGGTTACGCCCGTGGCAATTGTTGATAGCGTCGTTTCACTTACGCCACCGCAAGTGCACCGGACGCAATCATGGCCGAACAAGACCTGAGCATCGTTACGCCCTCCATCGTCAAGAGTTCATCGATTGCCACCATCGGTAAAAGCTGGGGCGCCGTGGGGCCGACCGGTGCAGCGTCCTTCGAGCTGCCCATCCCTCTCTCGAGCGGATGGGGTCTGGCGCCGCAATTGTCGCTGACGTACAGCAGCCAGAGCGGTAACGGGTCCTTCGGTATCGGCTGGGGCATGGGGCTCAGCCAGATCAGCCGGCGCACCACCAAGGGTGTGCCGCGTTATACCGAACACGATGAGATCATCGGTCACGATGGCGAGGTGTGGATGCCGGAGCTGGAAGCTGACGGCACGATCAAGTCGCGCTTTGAATCGACCTATGGCGGCAAGGGCATCGGCCCGCACCGCGTGGTCCGTTATTGGCCGCACGTTGAAAGCGACTTTGCCCTGCGCGAGCAATGGCAACTGCAGACCCGTACCACGGAAAACGCCGCGTCGACGTTTTGGCTGATACATGGCGCTGATGGCTCGCTGCACGTCTACGGCAAAACCGCCGCCTCACGCCGTGCCGATCCGGATGAACCGCAAAATATTGCGGCGTGGCTGCTCTGCGAAAGCATGAACGCCCACGGCGAGCATATCTGCTTCGTTTACAAAGCCGATGATCAGGATCCCGACCCGACCCACGACTACCGCGCGCAGCGTTATCTGGAGCGGGTGTGTTACGGCAACTTCACGGCAAGCGAGCGGTTGTTCGCCTGGACCGTGCCAGACCCGACCGAGCTGGATTGGCAGTTTCAGCTGATTTTCGACTACGGCGAGCGCACGGCGTCGCTGAGCGAAATCCCGCTGTATGACGGCGACACACTCGGTCCGTGGCGGGTACGCCCGGATCCCTTTTCGACGTTCGGTCAAGGCTTTGAAATCGGCACGCGCCGGCTCTGTCGGCAAGTGCTGATGTTTCATCAAAACCCCGCCGACCTGCGAGAAAAACCGCTGCTAGCGCAACGTCTGCTGCTGGAATACCGCACTGCGCAAAACATCACGCAATGGGACTACAGCCAGATCAGCGCCGCGCACTATCAAAGCTTCGATGCCAGCGGCCAGGTCGAACACTCGCCACCGGTAGAGTTCGACTATTCCACTTTCCAGATCAATAAAAACCCTCAGCGCCTGCTTGAGGCAGATAACCAGCCGGGCGTCGAAGATGGCGGGTTCTATCAATGCGTCGACCTGTACGGCGAGGGTCTGCCGGGGTTTCTCTGCCGTTATGACCAGGCGTGGTACTACCGCGAACCGCTGCGAGCAGCGGCGGGAGGTGATGAGATCGGCTACGGCCCATGGACGGCGCTGAACCGGACGCCAGTGGCCGACCGTAATCGTGCAGTCCAGCACATGCTTAGCGACCTGACCGGTGACGGGCGGCTCGACTGGATCACCGCCCAGCCAGGCAGCAGCGGTTTCCGTACATTGAATGCGCAGCGAGACTTCGCCGATTTCGTCCCGTTCACTGCGTTCCCGCTGGAGTTTTTCAACACGTTGGTGCAACTGGGCGATTTAAGCGGTGATGGTCTGAGTTCGATTGCGCTGATCGGTCCGAACTCGGTGCGCCTGTACGCCAACCGCCGCGAAGCAGGCTTCGCCGCCGCCGAGGATGTACCGCATGGGCCGGCCGATGACCGCTTGCCAATCTTCAGCAACGCACCGACCGAACTGGTGCTGCTCGGCAACTTGCTGGGCAGCGACATGCCGGAGCTGTGCCGTATCCGCCATGACGAAATCCGCTGCTGGCCCAACCTTGGCCACGGCAGGTTTGGCGAAGGTCGCAAGATCAGTGACCTGCCGTTCACCTACGAGCAGTTCGATTCTTCGCGGATCCGTTTGGCCGACCTTGATGGATCCGGCGCACCGGCACTGATCTATCTGAAATCCGATGTCTTCGAAATCTATTTGAACCGCGGTGGCAATGGCCTTGAGCAGATACCGGTGAGCGTGCCCTGGCCCGAAGGCGTGCGCTATGACCGTCTGTGTCAGGTGAGCTTCGCTGACCTGCAGGGCTTGGGTTGTGCCAGCCTGATTCTGACCGTGCCGCACATCAAGCCGCAGCACTGGCGCTATGATTTCGTCGCGGTCAAACCGTACCTGTTGACCGCCAGCAACAACAACATGGGCTGCAACGCCAGTGTGGTCTACCGCAGTTCCGCTCAAGAGTGGCTGGATGAAAAACAGCAAATCCTCAAGCGTAAAGAGCTGCCGGTTTCGCACTTGCCATTCGCAGTGCCGGTGGTGGTCCAGCAGCAGCAACTGGATGAGATCACCGGTAACTGTCTGACGCAGCTATTGACCTGGCGCGAAGGCGTTTACGACGGTGAAGAACGCGAGTTTCGTGGCTTCGGCCTGCTGCAGCAAACCGACAGCGAAAGCGCCGACGACGGCGACGAAGGCTTCACCCAGCCGGTGCGGGTCTGCACCTGGTTTCATACCGGGCAATCGATGGATCGCCGCCGTGAGCGTTATTTCAATGAAGACAAGGGCGCCATCGGCCTGGGCAGCACCCTGTTCAGCCTTACCCCGCCCAACGGGGAGTTCGATCAGTCAATCGCCCCGCATGACGCCGATACCGAATACCAGATTGCCCGGGCGTTGGTAGGGTCGGTCGCCCGTATCGAAACCTATGCTGACGCAGACAGCGACGCACCGGGCATCGCCACGCCTCTGGTGGTAGAAGAGCTGCGTTATCGGGTGCGCGAGGTGCGCGCTCAGGGGCAGTACGCCGCCGCTGTTTTGCTGCCACTGCTGCTGGAAAAAATCAGCTACCAGTACGACCGGTTTATCGACGATCCGCTGTGCCGTCATGAGATCAGCCTGCGCCAGAACGAATACGGTTCGCCGACTCAGGCGCTGACCGTGAGCTATGCGCGCCGACTGACTGAAGAGAGCCCACCGCCTTTTACCGATCCAGATGAACAACAGTGGTGGCGCGATGCCCATGACGAGGCACAGCAGTCGTTTTACCTGAACGAAACCCGTGCGCAATACATTGACCTGACTGATCCTCAGCAGTGGCGGCTGGGCCTGCCGTATCTGCAACGTGGTAATGCCCTGGTTTTGCCCAAAGGCACACTGCCAAGCGGCCTCAGCCCGGCACAGGTGTCGTTCGAGCAACTGGCGCGCCATGAGGATTCGCCGCACTGGAACACCGAACGGGTACTGACGACCCAGTCCATACAGCGCTACGTGAAATTCGACGGCACAGCGCTGGCTGACGGTGAAGCCGAATTCGAGGCCCTGGCCGGGCCGCTGGAACTGGCGCAACTGGACAAGACTGCCCTGGACGCCTATAGCATCCTGCCGCCGCCGTTCAACATCCATGCGGAATTGAGCAAAATCGGTTATACGGCGATGCCGTTTCTGTTTGAACCGGCCGCCCCCGCCGGGGCTGACCCGGCGCTGTATTCGGCGCACTTCGGCTTTGCCGAATACGCCGGCCCGGATCGCTTCTACGATGTCCTGAGCTACCGTGAAACCCCTAGCCACGGCCACACCAGGGCTGAATACGACGACTATGGCCTGGCGATCATCCGCGTCGAATTGCCAGATGGCTGCACCACCCGCATCACTTACGACTATCACGCCCTGCAACCACTGAGCATCACCGACCCCAACGAGAATATTGAAGAGGTCATCTACGCGCCTTCCCGGCAACCACTGGCCACCAGTTTTCACGGCACTGAAAATGGCATTGCCGCAGGATTCAGGCCCCTGAGTGAATACAGGCGACCCGAAGATCTTCGCCCGGATCCGGCCATTGCCAATCCGCAGGCTGCTGTGCAAAAGGCCGCCAGCACCGTTCGCAAAGATTTGTTCAGCTGGATGGGCAGCGTTGCTGTCACCGCGCAATGGGTGAATCAAGGCTATCTGCTGCCCAGCGGCCATATTCGCGCCAGTGCCCGTCAGCGGCTGGCACGAAGCACCCATCTGACCAGCACCGAAAAGACCTTGCTCGAGGCGATTACCACCGCCCACCGCGAGCCGGTACACAGCGTGATGCTCAGTGCCGACCGCTACCCCGATGAAGAGATCGCGGCGCAGATCCAGATCGTCAAGGCCTGTGTCGACGGCTTTGGCCGGGCACTGCAAACCCAGCAACGGGTGGACCCGGGGATGGCGTACAAGGTTGAAGATGGCTCACTCGTTGTCGAAGATGGCCAGTACGTCGAGGTTCTGGCGAACCCGCGCTGGCGCATCAGCGAACGAGTCGAGTACAACAACAAGGGATTGCCGGTTCGTCAGTTCCGGGCTTTTTTCGCGGATACCCATCGGTACGTCAACGATCAATCCCTGCGCAACCTTGGCCACTTCGATCGGGTGTACTACAACGCCTTGGGCCAGCAGATCAAACTGGTCAACGCCAGAGGCGACATCTCCCGCGAGGCTCACCATCCCTGGTATCACACCAGCGAAGATTTCAACGACACCGCGCAACCGCCAACCCGTTCGGAATCGCCACGGTCATGACCCGCTCACTGGATTGGCGCACGCCTGCGCTTTCGGTGAACGATGGCCGCGGTCTGCCTGCTCGTCAGGTGGTTTATTTGCGCACTGTGGCGCAGGACACACCCACGCCATTGGTCAACCGTCAGCAGCACAACGCGAGCGGGCAGTTGGCGGCACAGTGGGATCCACGCCTGCCGGTGCCGTGCCTGACCACGGTGTACCGTCTGGACGGCGAGCCGTTGAAAACGGACAGCGTTGACGCCGGCTGGCGCCTGATCCTGCCGGGCCTGGCCGGCGAACCGGTGCAGCGCTGGGACGAGCGCGACAGTCATTGGCGCAAGACTTTCGATAAGCAGTTGCGCGTAGTCGCCGTCGAAGAAAACGGCGTGGCCGATGTCGATGTGTTTACCTACGCCGATGCCAGCGCCGATCCCCGGTTCAATCGACGCGGACAATTGCTGGAGCAACACGACAACTCGGGCACCCTGCGCACCGACAGCTTCGCCCTCACCGGCCAGCCGCTGGCCGAAATCCGTACCTTTGACGATGGCCGAGGCTTCACCAGCCGTCGTGTGTTCAGCCCGTTGGGCGCCGTGCTGGAGCAGACCGATGCCGGCGGCCATCGTCAGAAATCGTGTTATGGCCTGGCCGGGCACCTTCGGCAGGTACAACTGTTGATCAAGGACCAGAGCCAATGGCGGCCCGTGTTGCTTGATGCGCAGTACAACGCCGCCGACCAGATCATCGAGCAGCAGGCCGGTAATCTTGTCGTCAGTCGCTGGACCTACGACCCGGCCGATGGTCGTCTGCACACTCAGTCCAGTCGCAAAGACACCGGCGCAGTGCTGCAAGACCTCGAATACTTCTACGACCCCGTCGGCAACATTACCCGCATCGAAGACCACGCCTTCCAGCCGGTCTGTTTCGCCAACCAGCTGGTCGACGGTCACCGTGATTTCAGCTACGACTCGCTGTACCGACTGGTCTGCGCCAGAGGTTACGACGACGGCCCGCTCTCGGACATTCCCGACCTGCCGAAACCCACCGACCCCAACAACCGCCTCAACTACACCCAGACCTACACGTACGACACCGGCGGCAATCTGGAGAAACTGGTGCATGTACGGGCCGGCGCCAACCGCACCGTGCAGATGCGCATTGATTCAGTCAGCAATCGCGGCGTGCGCTGGAAACCGGATGATCCGGAGCCTGACTTCGACACACTGTTCGACCGCCACGGCAACCAGCAGAACCTGCAACCGGGACAGGCCATGCAATGGAATGCACGGGGTGAGCTGCAACGCGTGACGCTGATTGCCCGAGACGGCACTGATGACGACGCCGAACACTACCGTTACAGCCAGGGCGTGCGGGTGTTCAAACGCCATGAAACGTACACCGACAGCGCTGTGCACTTTCATCAGGTGCGCTACCTGCCGGGCCTGGAAATCCGCACCAAGGACAACTGCGAAGAACTGCACGTCATCAGTGTGGGCAGTGCCCGCTGCCTGCACTGGGCAAAGAGCCCGCCCCGGGACATCGACATTGATCAACTGCACTACAGGCTCGACGACCATCTGGGGTCCTGCGTGATGGAACTGGATCAAAACGCGCAAGTGGTTAGCCAGGAAGGCTACTACCCGTTCGGTGCCACCGCGTGGATGGCCGCCGGATTGGCAATTGAAGTCAGCTACAAATTCATTCGTTATTCCGGCAAGGAGATGGACGTCAGCGGTTTGTATTACTACGGCGCACGTTATTACGCACCGTGGTTGCAGCGTTGGGTCAGTGCCGATCCGGCGGGGGATGTGGATGGGCTGAATCTGTATGGGTTTGTGGGAAACAATCCACTGCGCTACTTCGATGATGGCGGTACGACGAAGACCCCCTCGGAGCAAAAACGAATCATCGATCAAGAAAGGAAATTTCTTTCAGTTATCCCAGGCAGCATGAGAGATGTGCAGAAGGCGTTGGGGGATTTGACCTCTCCTGCAAGCTTTCGACCGAAGATACTGAGCAACTTCCTCTATCTCAGCGGCCGGGCAATCGTTGCATTCGCTGCCGGATACAACACGACCGGTACGCTCCCGGCCAGCATCCCGGGAGAGTTGCAAGGGTTGAGCCTGGGTAATGCCAGCGCAGATGCGGCCAGTTCTATCTACGCCAGGGTTGCATCGTCTCTCAATCAAACCATTTTGCCGCGACAGTCGGATCTTGATGTGCAATCCCTGCGCGCTCAAAGCGCTGGCACCTCTGCCAGCCCTATGGACAGCTACACCGTCAGTCCAGCGACATGGCAGGAAAGGTCGGAGAACATAAGGGCTTTGTTCAGCTTCGGCCGTGACGGGGTTGGCGGTGCCCTGCTTCCCGCTGTATCTGAACTGGGCGAGTTGTTTAAGGTGTCGAAAGACGCCACCAAAGCTGAGCAGCTATTGACCCGCTTTGAAATGGACGCTTATGACTCGATGCTCGACAGTTTGCGCGACGCCATCATTCTTTCATCGAAAGCCGCCCACGCTGCACTTGACGCGCTGGGCGTCGAGCAGGTGTATGCAAACACTGCTGATTTCTTGATGGATCTCGCACAAGGGCGCGTGGCAGACCCCGACTCTAGAATGGTCAGTCACTCGACAATAAAAACCGATACACAAAGTGCATTGAGAAGCGTCGAATACGCCAGATCCATACTCGTCCGATACCGTACTTATGTTGCGGACCAAACATTGAAACGAGCGGCATAACGACATGAACGCGCGATCAGCCTTGGTGCATGCTTCTACTCCACAAATCAGTGCATGGGATTCGCGCACATTAGTCGTGAAGAGACTGGATTATCTGCGCAGGGTTGCCAGTGACACGCCCTGTGCCCTTGCGAACCGCCTGCATCACAATGCAGCGGGCCACTTGATCGCGCAGTGGGATCCACGCCTGCCGGTGCCGTGCCTGACCACGGTCTATCGCCTGGACGGCGAGCCGGTGCAAACCGCCAGCGTTGACGCCGGCTGGCGCCTGATCCTGCCGGGCCTGGCCGGCGAACCGGTGCAGCGCTGGGACGAGCGCGACAGTCATTGGCGCAAGACTTTCGATAAGCAGTTGCGCGTAGTCGCCGTCGAAGAAAACGGCGTGGCCGATGTCGATGTGTTTACCTACGCCGATGCCAGCGCCGATCCCCGGTTCAATCGACGCGGACAATTGCTGGAGCAACACGACAACTCGGGCACCCTGCGCACCGACAGCTTCGCCCTCACCGGCCAGCCGCTGGCCGAAATCCGTACCTTTGACGATGGCCGAGGCTTCACCAGCCGTCGTGTGTTCAGCCCGTTGGGCGCCGTGCTGGAGCAGACCGATGCCGGCGGCCATCGTCAGAAATCGTGTTATGGCCTGGCCGGGCACCTTCGGCAGGTACAACTGTTGATCAAGGACCAGAGCCAATGGCGGCCCGTGTTGCTTGATGCGCAGTACAACGCCGCCGACCAGATCATCGAGCAGCAGGCCGGTAATCTTGTCGTCAGTCGCTGGACCTACGACCCGGCCGATGGTCGTCTGCACACTCAGTCCAGTCGCAAAGACACCGGCGCAGTGCTGCAAGACCTCGAATACTTCTACGACCCCGTCGGCAACATTACCCGCATCGAAGACCACGCCTTCCAGCCGGTCTGTTTCGCCAACCAGCTGGTCGACGGTCACCGTGATTTCAGCTACGACTCGCTGTACCGACTGGTCTGCGCCAGAGGTTACGACGACGGCCCGCTCTCGGACATTCCCGACCTGCCGAAACCCACCGACCCCAACAACCGCCTCAACTACACCCAGACCTACACGTACGACACCGGCGGCAATCTGGAGAAACTGGTGCATGTACGGGCCGGCGCCAACCGCACCGTGCAGATGCGCATTGATTCAGTCAGCAATCGCGGCGTGCGCTGGAAACCGGATGATCCGGAGCCTGACTTCGACACACTGTTCGACCGCCACGGCAACCAGCAGAACCTGCAACCGGGACAGGCCATGCAATGGAATGCACGGGGTGAGCTGCAACGCGTGACGCTGATTGCCCGAGACGGCACTGATGACGACGCCGAACACTACCGTTACAGCCAGGGCGTGCGGGTGTTCAAACGCCATGAAACGTACACCGACAGCGCTGTGCACTTTCATCAGGTGCGCTACCTGCCGGGCCTGGAAATCCGCACCAAGGACAACTGCGAAGAACTGCACGTCATCAGTGTGGGCGGTGCGCGTTGCCTGCATTGGGCGAAAAAACCACCCGAAGACATCGAAGACAATCAACTGCGCTACAGCCTCGGTGACCATCTGGGTTCATGCACGATAGAACTGGATCAACGTGCCCGGATCATCAGCCAGGAAGGCTACTACCCGTTCGGCGCAACGGCGTGGATGGCGGCCGACCCGGTGGTTGAAGTCAGTTACCGGTTTATCCGCTATTCCGGCAAGGAAATGGATATCAGCGGTTTGTACTGCTACGGCGCGCGCTATTACGCGCCGTGGCTGCAACGCTGGATCAGCGCGGACCCGGCAGGCGAAGTGGATGGGCTGAATCTTTACGCCTTCGTCGGCAACGATCCGATTGGCCATGTCGACGTCAACGGGGAAACCAGGTTGCCGTTTTTGGACGAGATCAATGCCGGAACGGATCGCATCATCGCTTCGCAAAATACGAGCTATGCCAAAAATGCACAACGCCTTGCAGAAAAGCGTATGGCCCGCCAAATGAATGATCAGATGATGCAACACATTGAAATCCTCGGGATCACCCAGCGCCGCGCAAGCGATGCCGCAAAGCAACTCGACAGAATGGGTTCGGGCAGCGACATTGCCTTGGCGACAACACGCAGAACGCTGGTATTTGTCGCAAGCAAAGCCCTCAGTTATGGCGTCGGTCTAACGGTCGGTGTCGGTGCTCAGGCACTCGGCGCAGCGGCACCCGGTGTCGGCAACGTGATAGGCGCAGGGATGGGCTTCGCCGCAAAAATCGGGGTCAGCGCGCTCATCGACTATGCGGCCGAAAGAACCGGACTGAGCGCGTCGGTCAATTTGAAAACCTCCAAAGTGTCAGCGAACACTATTATCGAGAGAGCCCAACACAAACAAATGCAGCCACTTGAGTATTTAAACGCCAAACTCCAGGGCTTGATTCCCCGCGACAAAAAATCCGCACTCAAGTTGGTGAAGGAGGCGGGCGCTCAACTAACGTCGGCGGGTGTGAAGAAAACCCTGAATTCACTACCTCCCGCAGCGGCCGGCGCCATCGCTAGCGGAGCCGCGGCGTTATGGACGTTGCCGGAAATTGTCAATGAAACGACTAAGGCCATCTCTGGAAAATCCAGCGAAAAAATGCTTGCATTCGAAGGGAAAATTCTCGGGCTTGCACAGGCTATCGAGGCGAGTAACGACACGGTCCATGAGTATGCTCACGCACTTGGCAGGACAAGCTTGAACGGCGTCGACCTCAACGATCTGGACGAGGAAACAGCCCGCATCACCGACATGCTCCACGGTCTGGCGTTAACGGTGCAAAAGCACAGAACTGCTCACAGCGCCGCCGCGTAAATGGGCGGCTTTCTGAGCGGGGACAATGTTCCCGCCTGCCGGCATGCTATCGTGCCCGCCCGACTGCCATCCGTTTGCCCAGCATGCTGCCGACTTCCCGTACTGTGCGTCTGTCGTTTTATACCCTGCTGATCATCGCGGGTACCGCGCTCGCCGCGACCCTGGCGATCCGTCACGCCGAACGCCAGGCACTGGAAGAGGACGCCGCCCGCGCCAACCAGCAACTGGCGCTGTATGCCAATTCGTTGCACACCTTGATCGATCGCTACCGCGCCCTGCCCGCCGTGCTCGCGCTGGATCCGCAATTGCGTTCGGCACTGGCCGGCCCCGTCGATGCAGATGAACAAGCGGCGCTGAATCTGAAACTGGAAAAGATCAACGGCGCGGCGCAATCCTCGACCCTTGAACTGCTCGACCACACGGGCCTCGCCGTGGCCGCAAGCAACTGGCGCCTGCCGAGCAGTTACGTCGGTCACAACTACGGCTTCCGCCCCTACTTCAGTCAGACCCGCACCCAAGGCACCGGGCGTTTTTATGCGGTGGGCGTGACCAGCGGGATTCCCGGTTATTTCCTCTCCAGTGCGGTACTCGGCAACCACGACGAGTTCCTCGGCGCGATGGTGGTCAAACTGGAGTTTCCCGAGCTGGAACGGGAATGGAGCCAAGGCAATGACACGCTGCTGGTCAGCGATGCACGCGGAATCATTTTCATCGCCAATCAGCCCGGCTGGCGTTATCGCGCGCTGCGGCCGTTGAGCGCCAGCGACATGGCCGAGATCAAAGCTACGCGCCAGTACGACAAACAGTCGCTGCTGCCCTTGACCCACTTGTCGCTGCGCAGCTTCGATGACAACAGTGACCTGCGCCGCGTCGAAGGCCCGCAAGGCACAGCGGATTATCTGTGGGAATCGCTGCCCCTGAGCGCCGAAGGCTGGACCCTGCACCTGCTGCGTCATCCGCAAGTGGCCTTCGAAGACCTGCGCAACGCCGGACTGGCCGCCGCCGGGGTGTGGCTGGCGCTGGTGTTTCTATTGCTGTTTCTCAACCAGCGCTGGCGCCTGTCGAAAATCCGCCAGCGCAACCGTGAAGAACTTGAACAGTTGGTGGAAGAACGCACCCGCGACTTGCGCACTGCGCAGGACGGTCTGGTGCAATCAGCCAAACTCGCCGCGCTGGGGCAGATGTCCGCTGCGCTGGCCCATGAAATCAATCAGCCGCTGACCGCTCAGCGCATGCAACTGGCGACCTTGCGTCTGCTGCTCGAGCATGGCCGCGTCGACGATGCCTATAAAGCGTTGAAACCGGTCGACGAGATGCTCACGCGCATGGCTGCCCTCACCGGCCACCTCAAGACCTTCGCGCGCAAAAGCCCCAGCGGCTTGCGTGAGCGGCTGGATCTGGCGACGGTGGTTGATCAATCCTTGCAGTTACTCGATGCACGGCTGCGCGACGAACAGGTCAGTCTGGTGCTGCACCTGACGCGTCCGGCGTGGGTGCGCGGTGATGCGATTCGTCTCGAACAGGTGCTGATCAACCTGCTGCGCAACGCCCTCGATGCGATGCAGGGCAAACCCTGCAAACGTCTGGAAATCCGTCTGGAAGCCGATGAACAATTGTGGCGTCTGAACGTCAGCGACAATGGCGGCGGGATTGCCGAAGAGCATTTGGGCCAGGTGTTCGATCCGTTTTTCACCACCAAACCGGTGGGTGACGGCCTGGGCCTCGGGTTGGCGGTATCCTTCGCTATCGTGCATGAATCCGGCGGCCGTCTGAGTGCTGAAAATGGCGACAGCGGCGCGGTGTTCAGCCTGACTTTGCCGATCGATCTGGAGGCACACATCTGATGCTCAATTCAGTGATGGTGGTCGATGACGAAAGCAGCATTCGCAGCGCCGTCGAGCAGTGGCTGAGCCTGTCAGGCTTCGAGGTGCAGTTGTTCAGCCGCGCCGAAGAATGCCTCGCCGCCCTGCCCGCGCACTTTGCCGGGGTGATCCTCAGCGACGTGCGCATGCCCGGCATGGGCGGCCTGGCGTTATTGGCCGAGGTGCAAAAACGCGACGCTGATCTGCCGGTGATTCTGCTCACCGGCCATGGCGATGTACCGATGGCCGTCGAGGCGATGCGCGACGGCGCTTACGACTTTCTGGAAAAACCGTTCAGCCCGGAAACCCTGCTCGGCAGCTTGCGCCGGGCGCTGGACAAACGCCGGCTGATTCTGGAAAACCGTGCGCTGCACGAACAGGCTGATAACCGCGCAAAACTCGATGCGACGTTGCTCGGCGTGTCCCGTGGTTTGCAGACGTTGCGCCGGCAGGTGCTGGATCTGGCGACGCTGCCGGTCAACGTGTTGATCCGTGGTGAAACCGGCAGCGGCAAGGAACTGGTTGCGCGATGCCTGCATGATTTCGGCCCGCGCGCGGCCAAGCCATTTGTGGCGCTGAACTGTGCGGCAATTCCTGAGCAGCTGTTCGAGGCCGAGTTGTTCGGCCACGAGAGCGGCGCGTTTACCGGCGCCTCGGGCAAGCGCATCGGCAAGCTGGAATACGCCGACGGTGGCACACTGTTTCTCGATGAAATCGAAAGCATGCCGCTGGCGCAACAGGTGAAACTGCTGCGGGTTTTACAAGAACAGAAGCTTGAGCGGTTGGGCTCGAACCAGAGCATTCGTGTCGACCTGCGCATTGTCGCGGCGACCAAACCGGATCTGCTCGATGAAGCTCGGGCCGGGCGTTTTCGCGAGGATCTGGCCTATCGCCTGAACGTCGCCGAACTGCGTTTGCCGCCGCTGCGCGATCGCCGCGAAGACATCCCGTTGCTGTTCGAAACCTTCGCCCACAATGCCGCTGAACGCTTGGGGCGCACCTTTCCCCCCTTGAGTGGCGCGCAATTGAGTCATCTGCTCAGCCACGACTGGCCGGGCAACGTGCGCGAACTGGCGAACGTTGCCGAACGTCAAGTGCTGGGGCTGGATGAGCCGGCACCGGGGATTGATCCGGGGCAATCGCTGGCGGCGCAGCAGGAGGCGTTTGAGGCGCAGTGTTTGCGCGCGGCGCTGACCCGGCACAAGGGCGATGTGAAAGCGGTGCTGGAAGAGCTGCAACTGCCGCGCCGCACGTTCAATGAAAAGATGCAGCGGCATGGGTTGAGTCGGGAGATGTTTTTGGCTGAGTGAGGCAGGATCGGGATTTTTGGTGTGGCTGAAATCTATCCCCCTCACCCCAGCCCTCTCCCCCAGGGGGGGCGAGGGGGAAAGGGAGCCGATCTTCATGCTTTTCGAAACCTGAGTTCGACTCGGTATTTCAGGTCGGTGTACCTCGGATAATCCACTCGGTCAGTCCCCTCTCCCCCCGGGAGAGGGCTAGGGTGAGGGGGTTTTGATCTTCGCCCCAATAAGCGGAAATCCGCTCATCAAACCAGATCCTTCGGCGATATCCCGCTCACCCAATCCCGCCACCCCCTCTAAACCGCCACTCTCCCCGTTGGCACACGTCCTGCTATAGCCCTCGCAGGCTGCGTTCCAACGCGCTCCACAAAAACAATTAAACGAAGGATCCTTCAATGGATAACTCCAACGCCCTGCCACTTGGGTCGGCTGCCGTGCCGGCCAAAGAAAGAACCACCGCCAGCCGGATCAAATCGATCTTCAGCGGTTCCGTCGGCAACATGGTCGAGTGGTACGACTGGTATGTGTATGCCGCCTTCTCCCTGTACTTCGCGAAAACCTTCTTCCCTGCCGGCTCCACCACCGCCCAACTGATGAACACCGCTGCGATTTTCGCCGTCGGCTTTCTGATGCGTCCGATCGGTGGCTGGCTGATGGGCATGTACGCCGACAAGGTCGGCCGTAAAAAAGCCCTGATGGCGTCGGTCTACCTGATGTGCTTCGGCTCGCTGCTGATCGCCCTCAGCCCAAACTACGAAACCATCGGCATCGGCGCACCGATCCTGCTGGTGTTCGCCCGACTGCTGCAAGGCCTGTCGGTCGGTGGCGAATACGGCACCTCGGCGACCTATCTCTCGGAGATGGCGACCAAGGAACGTCGCGGCTTCTTCTCGAGCTTCCAGTACGTGACCCTGATCTCCGGCCAGCTCATCGCGCTGGGCGTGCTGATCGTGCTACAGAACGTGCTGACCACTGAACAGCTGTACGCGTGGGGCTGGCGTATCCCGTTCGCCATCGGCGCGCTGTGTGCGGTCGTGGCGCTGTACTTGCGTCGCGGCATGGAAGAAACCGAGTCTTTCACCAAGAAAGAAAAGTCCAAGGAAAGCGCGATGCGCACCTTGATGCGCCACCCCAAAGAGCTGTTGACTGTGGTCGGCCTGACCATGGGCGGCACCCTGGCGTTCTACACCTACACCACCTACATGCAGAAGTATCTGGTGAACACCGTCGGCATGAGCATCTCCGACTCGACCACCATTTCTGCCGCCACGCTGTTCCTGTTCATGTGCCTGCAACCGATCATCGGCGGCCTGTCGGACAAGATCGGCCGTCGTCCGATCCTGATCGCCTTCGGTGTGCTGGGTACGATCTTCACCGTGCCGATCCTGATGACCCTGCACACCATTCAAACCTGGTGGGGCGCGTTCTTCCTGATCATGGCGGCGCTGATCATCGTCAGCGGCTACACCTCGATCAACGCCGTGGTGAAAGCCGAACTGTTCCCGACTGAAATCCGCGCCCTGGGCGTTGGCCTGCCGTACGCACTGACCGTGTCGATCTTCGGCGGTACCGCTGAATACATTGCGCTGTGGTTCAAGAGCATCGGCATGGAAACCGGTTACTACTGGTATGTAACGGCGTGCATCGCGGTGTCGTTGCTGGTGTACATCACCATGAAAGACACCCAGAAGCACTCGCGCATCGTTACTGACTGATCGGCTGTTCACAGCCACTGCAACGGTGGCTGTGATGGATTCTTCGCGAGCAGGCTCGCTCCCACATCTGGAATGCATTTCCCTGTGGGAGCAAGCCTGCTCGCGATTGGGGTCGCCGCGTTTCCCTGACCCGCATGAAAAATTCCTTACACACGCCGCAACGCGATTAATCGCTAATTAATGCTGGCGAAGCATTCTGCCCCTACCTGATCGATGACCTGCGCGGCGTTCGCTTCGACGACGCAAGCGATTTAAATCCGCCGCCCTTAACATCAATTTAATCGATTGTTTTTAGCATTATTTTGCGCTTTTCAATCAACTTAATTGGCGTAGCATTAAACCCATGCAAGACACACCCGCCAACAAATCTGGAGTAAAGAACATGAAAACCAAACTGATCCTTGCCTTCGCCCTGTCCGTACTGGCTGCCAACACCTTCGCCGCGGACGGTTATGACCGCACTGGTTCCGCCGTTGCTGCTGATGGATATGACCGCACCGGTTCTGCTGCTGTCGCTGAAGATGGCTATGACCGTACCGGCTCCGCGACCTTCGCTGAAGATGGCTACGACCGCACTGGCTCTGCGACTTTCGCTGAAGACGGCTATGACCGCACTGGCTCCGCGACTTTCGCTGCCGACGGTTACGACCGCACTCAATCGGCTGCCATCAGCTAACCCCTGCTGTAAAGCGCACAGCCCGGCTTCGGCCGGGCTTAGTCATTTCCGGGCGAACACAAATTCAGAATTCACCGAGATCCCACGGGGGGATTTACGGGTTTGGAAATGATCGTTCGACTGGAAATTGCCGCGTCTGGCTTGCACTATTGAGCGCTCAACGACGTCCCCCAGGATCCCCCCGCCATGCCCGATGACATCCATTTCTACGAACCCGCCAACGGCCACGGCCTGCCCCACGATCCGTTCAACGCCATCGTCGGCCCACGCCCGATCGGCTGGATTTCCTCACAGGATGCCCACGGCCAGTTGAACCTGGCGCCGTACAGTTTCTTCAACGCCTTCAACTACATTCCGCCGATCATTGGTTTCTCCAGCGTCGGGCGCAAAGACAGCCTGAACAACATCGAGCAGACCGGCGAATTCGTCTGGAACCTCGCCACCCGACCACTGGCCGAGCAGATGAACCAGAGCTGCGCGATGGTCGCGCCTGAAGTCAATGAATTCGAATTGGCGGGATTGACGACGGTCGCGTCAAAGGTGATTTCGGTGCCACGGGTCGCCGAAAGTCCGGTGTCCTTCGAGTGCAAGGTCACGCAGATCATTCAGTTGCAGCGCGCCGATGGCGAAACCGTGCCGAGCTGGCTGATCCTCGGCGAAGTGGTCGCCGTGCACATCGCCAAATGGCTGTTGAAGGACGGCATCTACGACACCGCCGCGGCAGAACCGATTCTGCGCGGCGGCGGGCCGGCGGATTACTTCCAGCTGGGGCCTGAGGCCCTGTTCAAGATGTGGCGTCCGGGCGCCACCAAGTAACCCGTTACCAGATCAACTCGGCGTCGTCAGTGACGCCCTTGAGGTTATCCAGCTCGTTGATGGCAGCCTCATCGGCGGCGATGGCGCCGGGGAAGACCTGATCATTCAGCAGTTTGTGAAAGCGTGGTGCACCGCCATCGACCAGGGCCTTGACCGCGATTGCCGCGTGATAGCCCTTGTTGCCACCCAACTCGACGGGGACGACTGCGGAAACTGCTTCGAAGTGTTCGAACTCTTTACGTGCCATGTCACATATCCCGGCTCAGACAAACAAGCCGGACATTAAACCCTCAACCGACGAGTTTGTGTACCGGCGCCGGGCATTGACCGAGGGCTTGCGTCGCCGACACGTCCTTGAAGGTGTGGAAGTCGAGGCTGTTGACCACCAGCTCCTGCACCAGCTCGGCGAAGATTTCCATCGACGGGCTGTTGAAATAGTTGGTCATCATTTGCTGACTGCTCCAGAACCCGGAGACCAGCCACAACTCGGGATCACACTGCGAATGCTGCAAGGCAAAGCTCAGGCAACCGGGGGCGGCGCGGGACGGCTCGATCAATGCGCTCAGGCGTACGCCGAGTTCCGCCGAACGCCCGGCGCGCGCTCGAACGAAGGCCATATGACTGACGGGAATCTGCTTGGACATGTTCAACCCTCCCAGGGAGTCGCGTGGCAGCCGGGGGACGGGCTGCGACAGGATCAAAGGTTAAGGGCCACGTGATCTCTGCCGTTAGTCGATTCCTGCCGTCGCGTTGCACAATCCTGCGAGACTGCATCCAGAACCTGTAACAACCTGTAAAACTGCGTCACACGGTTGTCATACGCGTTTTGTGTAGGAGCTGCCGAAGGCTGCGATCTTTTGATTTTGCCTTGAAGATCAACAGATCGCAGCCTTCGGCAGCTCCTACAAGGCAGTAAGGCGGCGGATGCGGAAACAATCCTGGGCAGAATCAGGCAAGCATTTCGCAGGATGTGTCTACCGCTGGCGCTTGCACAAACATATGCTCAGCTCCATTCCACCTCCCCTGCCGAGGATGCCGTGCATGACGTCATTCGATCGTTTTCAAGCCGAACCCAGCGCTGACATGGAAAAACAGCGCGCAGAACTGGCGGCGATCATCCGCCGCAACACCACCGACGATGGCAGCTACGAGACCGCCATCGGCTCGCTATTCATGTCGCGCCACACAAAATCCCACGACTTTGCCCCGGTGCTCGCGCAACCGGCGCTGTGCATCATGGCGCAGGGACGCAAAGAGGTGCGGCTGGCCGACGAGTACTTCAATTACGACCCGCTGAATTATCTGGTGGTGTCGGTTTCGATGCCGCTGAGCGGGCGCGTGGTCAACGTTTCGCCGGAGGATCCGATCCTCGCCGTGCGCCTGGATATCGACCCGACAGAAATCACCGCACTGATCGCCGACGCAGGTCCCATGGGCGTGCCGACCCGGCCGACGGGGCGCGGTTTGTATGTCGAGCAGATCGACAGTTCGATGCTTGATGCCGTGTTGCGTCTGGCGCGTTTGCTCGATGCACCAAAAGACATCGCCATGCTCGCGCCGCTGATTCGCCGGGAGATTCTTTATCGCCTGCTGCGCAGCCCGCAGGGGCATCGTTTGTATGAAATCGCGATTGCCAACAGTCAGAGCCATCGCATCAGCCAGGCGATCAAATGGTTGAACGGCAACTTCGAGCAGCCGCTGCGCATTGATGACCTGGCCAAAGAAGTGAACCTCAGCGTGTCGACCTTGCATCACCGTTTCAAAGCGATGACGGCGATGAGTCCGTTGCAGTATCAGAAGCAGTTGCGCTTGCAAGAGGCGCGGCGGTTGATGCTGGCGGAGGGGCTCGAAGCATCGGCGGCGGGGTATCGGGTGGGGTATGAAAGTCCGTCGCAATTCAGCCGTGAGTACAGCCGGCTGTTTGGTGCGCCGCCGTTAAGGGATTTGGCGCGGTTGCGACTTTCGGTGTGACCGTTAGAAGCCCCTCACCCTAACCCTCTCCCGGAGGGAGAGGGGACTGATTGGGGGATATTCAGGAAATACACCGACCTGAAAATGCTTCACCGAATCCATAATCGACTCGATCTCTCAGGTCGATGGACAGCGCCAGACACCTCGGTCGGCCCCTTCTCCCTCTGGGAGAGGGCTGGGGTGAGGGTCGGCTTTTACACCGCCCGGATCACATGCTTGATCTCCTGAAACGCCGCCAACCCCCAAGGCCCCAGCTCGCGGCCAATACTGCTCTGCTTGTACCCGCCCCACGCCGCCTGCGGGAAAATCACTTGCGGCGCATTGATCCACACCATCCCCGCCTGCAAGGCATTGGCCACGCGATCCGCCGCAGCAGCATCGCTCGTCACCACACTGGCTACCAAGCCAAACGACGTGTCATTGGCCAAGGCAATCGCCTGTGCTTCAGTGGCGAAACTGCGCACACACAGCACCGGCCCGAAAATCTCTTCACACCACAGCGCGCTGTCCAGCGGCACGTCGGTGAACACGGTCGGCTGCAAGAAATAGCCGCGCGGCAGGTCCGCCGGGCGATTGCCGCCGCAAAGCAAACGCGCCCCCGCGCTGAGCCCACGGTCGATGTGCCCAAGCACTCGCTGGTACTGCGCCTGATTGACCAGCGCACCCATTTCCACCTCCGCATCGAACGGATCGGCAACCCGAATGGCCTGCACCCGTTTCTGCAAGCGACGGAGGAATTCCTCTTCCAGCTCATCAGCGACCAGCACACGACTGGTCGCCGAACACATCTGCCCGGCGTTGAAAAATGCGCCGCCACAGGCCAGCTCAACCGCCAGATCGAGATCTGCATCCGCCAACACCAGCAGCGAAGATTTGCCGCCCAACTCCAGGCTGACGCCCTTCACCGTTTCCGCCGCACGCTGCATCACTTGCACGCCGACCGCATTGCTGCCGGTGAAGGAGATTTTGGCGATACGCGGATCCGCCGCCAATGGTGCACCGACCGCCAACCCTGTACCGCAGACAAGATTGAACACGCCATTCGGCAGACCCGATTCCGCGATGATCGCCGCCAGTTCCAGTTCCGGCAGCGGTGTCACTTCCGACGGTTTCAGCACCACGCTGCAACCCGCCGCCAACGCTGGCGCGAGTTTCCACGCCGTGGTGACCATCGGGAAGTTCCACGGCACGATCAGCCCGACCACTCCGCACGGTTCGCGGCGCAGACGTGCGCTGAAATCATCGCTGGGCAGCGGCACGTTGCTGTCCTGCTGGGCGTCGAGGCCTTCGGCGAGTTCGGCGTAATACTCGAACGTGGCGATCACGTCGTCGACATCGATGGCCGCTTCAAACTGCGGTTTACCGTTGTTGCACGATTGCAGTTTCATCAAGTGCTCGCGACCGTTGCGCACACCATTGGCGATATTGCGCAGGATTGCGCCGCGCTCGGCACCACTGGTTTGCGACCATTCCTTGAACGCTGTAGTGGCAGCGGCGACGGCTTGATCGACTGCTTGCTCGTCACCGCCATTGACCGTGGTCAGCAACGCTTCGGTGGCCGGGTTGATCACCCGCAGATGTTCACGGCCGGCCGACCATTGGCCGTTGATGTAGAGGCCGTCGAGTGTGGTTGGAAAACTGATCATTGCGCCACCGCCTGCATCCACTGGTTCTGGTCGATTTCAATCAGGGTCGGGCCCTGACGATCGCTTGCGCTACGCAACGCGGTGCGCAGTTGTTCGATGCTGCTGATCGCTTCAGCCGCGCAGCCGAGGCCCTTGGCCACAGCGACAAAATCCGGGGTGTAGATGTCGACGCCGACCGGCTCGATGGCGCGGTTGACCATGTACTTCTTGATCTCTTCGTAGCCCTGGTTATTCCACAGCAGGACGATCACCGGCACCCGTGCTTCGACGGCACTGGCCAGTTCCGGCAGAGTGAATTGCAGGCCGCCGTCGCCGATTAGGCACACCACCGGTGGCCGCGCGCCTTGGTCGGATTGACCGCCGAGCCAGGCGCCAATCGCCGCCGGCAAGGCGTAGCCGAGTGTGCCGTAGCCGGTCGAGGCGTTGAACCAGCGGCGCGGGTGATCCGGGTTGAACGTCAGGTTGCCGGTATACACCGGTTGCGTCGAGTCGCCGACGAACACGGCGTTGGGCAGCTCTTCGAGTACGGTGTCGAGGAAGCGGGTTTGCGCGAGGGTCGGCGCGTCCCAGCTCGCGGCCAGTTCGGCTCGCAGTTTGCCGGCACGAGCCTGGCCCCAATCGCTGCTGCGCTCACCGAGTTTTTCCTGCGACAGCGCATCCAGCAAGGCCTGCACGGCGTTGCGCGCATCGGCCACCAGCGCCAGGTGCGGCGGGTAGTTGCGCACGGTCTGATCGGCGTCGATATCGATACGCAGCAGCTTGCCGGGAATCTCGAAACCGCCAGCGAAGGTCACGTCGTAATCGGTCTCGGCCAACTCAGTGCCGATGGCCAAAACCACGTCGGCATCAGCCACCAGCGCGCGGGTGGCAACCAGCGTCTGAGTCGAGCCGATCAGCAACGGATGGTTGCCCGGCAGCATGCCTTTGGCGTTGATGGTCAGCGCCACCGGAGCGCCGAGCAACTCGGCGAGTCGAGTCAATTTCGGCGCTGCGTCGATGGCACCGCCGCCAGCCAGAATCAGCGGACGTCTGGCTTCAGCCAGCAGCTCGCTCATGCGTTTGACGGCAACCGGCGCAGCGCCGGCGCGGTCGATATTGACCGGTACGCTGGCGAGTAATTCATCGGCATTTTCGACCAGCACGTCCAACGGAATTTCGATGTGTACCGGACGTGGACGGCCGGCCTGGAACAAAGCGAATGCGCGAGCGAGAACGCCCGGCAATTCCGACGCCGACATCAGGGTGTGAGAGAACGCCGCGACACCGCCGACCAGTGCGCTCTGGTTCGGCAACTCATGCAGCTTGCCGCGACCGCCGCCCAACTGACTGCGCGATTGCACGCTGGAGATCACCAGCATCGGGATCGAATCGGCGTACGCCTGACCCATCGCGGTGGTGATGTTGGTCATGCCCGGGCCGGTGATGATGAAGCACACACCCGGTTTGCCAGCGGTGCGCGCGTAGCCGTCAGCCATGAAACCGGCGCCCTGCTCATGCCGAGGCGTGACGTGACGAATGCTCGAACGCGCCAGCCCGCGATACAGCTCCACGGTGTGTACCCCGGGAATGCCGAACACCTGCTCGACCCCATAACCTTCGAGTAACTTGACCAGTACTTCGCCACACGTCGCCATGTCGATTGCCCTTCATATTTGATCGATACGCCGAATCAAATGTGGGAGCGAGCTTGCTCGCGAAAGCGGTGTGTCAGCTAGATCAATGCTGAATTGAAAACCGTATTCGCGAGCAAGCTCGCTCCCACAATGATTCCGGGAATGGGCTCATTGAACGGTCGGCAGGTAGCGGCAACAATCGATTAAAAGTCATACTAGCCATGTCCTCACGTCATACCTTGGTTCCCCATGAAACGCCTGCCTCCCCTGCCCGCCCTGCATACGTTTCTGGTCACCGCGCAGTGCTGCAACTTCACCCGCGCCGCCGAGCAGTTGCACATCACCCAGGGCGCAGTGAGCCGGCAGATCGCCGGGCTGGAAGCGCATCTCGGTTATCCGCTGTTCATCCGCCTGGCCCGTGGCCTGGCGCTGACCGCCGAAGGACGTGAATGGCTACCGCGGGTGGAAAAAGTCTTCGGCCTGATCAGCGAAGCGACCGAGCAAATCGGCCTGCAGCGCGAAACCCTGCAACTCAAAGCGCCGAGCTGCGTGATGCGCTGGCTGCTGCCGCGCTTGCTGCAATGGCAGAAAGAACGCCCGGACGTGCCAGTGAAACTCACCGCCTCGCTGCAACACGGCGTGGACTTCCAGCGTGAGCAATTCGATGCCGCGGTGATCTACGGCCCGCCACCGGACAACTCGCCGGGCGCGCTGCACCTGTTCGACGAGCAGCTGACACCGGTGTGTTCAGCGGTTTTGCTTAAGGGCTCGCCAGCGCTGAATTCACCGGCAGATCTGCAACAGCATCTGCTGCTGCACCCCACTCACGATATTCAGGATTGGTCGGTGTGGCTGGACGCGGCTGAGCTGCGACTGAACAACCTCGGCAGCGGTCAGCATTTCGAAACGCTGGATCAGGCGATGTCGATGGCGTCGCACGGGACGGGGGTGGCGATTGGCGATTGGTCGTTGATTGGTGATGACTTGCGCGCGGGGCGGCTGGTGATGCCGTTTGAGTTGAAGGTGAAGACGGGGTTGGCGTATTACGTGGTGTTGCCGCCGGGGATTGAGGCATCGCCGCCGCTTGAGGAATTGATGATCTGGTTGGTAGAGCAGGCGCATTTGCGGTGAGGCTTTTTTCCCCTCACCCTAACCCTCTCCCAGAGGGAGAGGGGACTGACCGGGGGATATTGAAGAGGTTCAGCGACCTGAACGATTGCCTTTGAATCCATAATCGACTGGATTTTTCAGGTCGATGTACAGCGCCAGACACCTCGGTCGGCTCCCTCTCCTTCGGGAGAGGGCTGGGGTGAGGGGCGAAGTTTCACTCAATACCCAACAGTAAACCGCTGACGCGAATGCTTCGGCGTTTCCACTTCGTCGATCAGCGCAATCGCGTAATCAGCAAAAGTAATCCAGCTACGCCCCTCGGCACTCACCAGCAAATGATCCTCGCCGACACGGAAACTCCCCGTGCGCTCCCCTTCGACAAACTCCGCCGACGGCGACAAAAAGGTCCAGTCCAGATCCTGCTCCTGACGCAACGCCTCAAGAAACGCCGCACCGGCACTGGCTTCAGCTTTGTACTCCGCCGGGAAACCCGCGCTGTCGATCACTCGCGTATCGTCCGGCAGCAACAGCGAACCGGCACCGCCCACCACCAACAGACGCTTCACCCCAGCCTGCTTCACCGGCCCGACAATCGCCGCCGCAGGCACGGTGGCGAAATGCGCAGCGGTGATCACCACATCGTGACCGGTCACCGCGTCTTGCAACGCTGCGGCATCCAGCACATCGACATTCTTGCTGACCACACCGTTACGCGCGCCGATCTTCGAAGTGTCGCGGGCGATAGCGGTCACGCTATGGCCACGACGCAGGGCTTCTTCCAGCAGTTGGCTACCGGCACGGCCGGTGGCACCAATGATTGCGATCTTGCTCATGACATTCTCCAGTTGGCTTGAGAGTGCTGCGTTTTCAGATTCGACTTACCACTGCATTTCGCCCTTGGCGACTTTCGCGCTCAGCTCCAGCGAGCTTTCTTCACCCAGTGTCGGGTAGCGTTTTTTCATCGCGGCGATCAGTGCGGCGGAATCTTTGGCCTTGGCGGTTTCCACGTCAAAAGCCTTAATGTAGTCGGCGGTGAATTTCACGCTGGCCAGCGAACGGCTGCTGTTGCCGAGGTAATGCCCCGGCACCACGGTGTTCGGCTTGAGGGTTTCGATCGAGTGCAGGGTTTCCAGCCAGTCCGCATGAGATTGCGCGGTCTGGGTGTCAGCCATCCACACATGGATGTTTTCGGCGACAACCACGCCACCGACCACGGCTTTGAGCGACGGAATCCACACAAAACTGCGATCCGGTTGTTTGCCGTCGAGGCCGACCACCTGCAATTTCTGCCCTTCGAGCATCAGGCTGTCGCCCTTGAGCACGCCCGGCACGATGGTTTTCGCAGGCACATCGGTGCCCATTTTCGGGCCCCAGAAAGCCAGTTTGCCGGCGACGGTTTTATTGATGTGATCAACCGTCGGTTGTGAGGCCACTACCTTGGCATCCGGGAATGCTTTAGTCAGGGTGTCGAGGCCGAAGTAGTAATCCGGGTCACCGTGGCTGATGTAGATGGTGGTCAGGTGCTTGCCGCTGGCGCGGATCTTTTCCACAACCTGTTCAGCCTGGGACTTGCCGAATTGCGCATCGACGAGGATCGCGTCTTTCTCGCCGCTGACCAGTACCGAAGTCACCGGAAAAATCGCGTTGGTCCCCGGGTTGTAGACATCGAGGGTCAGGTTGGCAGCCGCTGCATGCGCGGCGAAACCCAAGGAAGCGGTGGCGAGCAGAACGCGTTTGAGTGTGGTGAAGCCGATCATCTGTTGCTCCGGTGTCCGAATGCCGTGTTTGGCGATGGGACAGAGCTTAGTTGCCTGACTCAGTACAAAAAATGCGATGCTTGAACATAGTTTGTTTCTGAAATCGGGCAAATCATGGATCGTCTCCAAGCAATGCGGGTGTTTGTCACCGTCGTGGATCTGGGCAGCCAGTCGGCAGCGGCCGATCATCTGGACCTTTCGCGACCAGTGGTTTCGCGTTATCTGGCGGAGCTGGAGGACTGGGTCGGCGCACGTCTGATGCACCGCACCACGCGCAAGTTGAGCCTGACCGCCGCCGGCAGTGAAATCCTGCCGCGTTGCCGGCAGATGATCGAACTGTCGACGGACATGCAGGCCGCCGTCAGCGAACCCCACGACGCCCCGCGCGGGCTGCTGCGGATCAGCGTCAGTACCTCGTTCGGCCAGGCCCAACTGGCCGATGCGATGGCCGCGTACGTCAAACGCTATCCCGGAGTCAGCATCGACCTGCAAATGCTCGATCGCACGGTGAATCTGGTGGATGAGCGGATCGATCTGGCGATTCGTACCAGTAACGATCTCGACCCCAACCTGATTGCCCGACGCCTGACCGTTTGTCGTTCGGTTGTCTGCGCTGCGCCGGCTTATCTAAAGGAGCAAGCGGCGCCGTTGCGGGTCGAGGAATTGAGTCGGCATAACTGCCTGACGCACTCGTATTTCGGCAAGAGCCTGTGGCATTTCGAGGAGGATGGCGAACCGGTTTCGGTGCCGGTACAGGGCAATATCAGCGCCAACGAGGCCAGCACGTTATTGCGCGCGACATTGGCGGGCGCCGGGGTGGCGATGCTGCCGACCTACCAGGCGGGGGTGCATATTCACAGCGGTGAACTGGTGCGACTGCTGCCCCATGCGGAGCCGCGGCAGATGAGCATCTACGCCGTCTATGCCTCGCGCAAACACATGCCGGCGGCGCTGCGTAGCATGCTGGATTTTCTGGTAGAGCGCTTTCCTGAAAATCCGCAATGGGATATCGGCCTGTAAACCCAATCCACTGTGGGAGCGAGCTTGCTCGCGAAGAGGGAATTTCATTCGAAATCTGCATTGGCTGACACGCCCTCTTCGCGAGCAAGCTCGCTCCCACAAAGGGTTCATCAGCGTGCTGAATGGTCGGTTAAATCCTCAAGCGCACTCGCTGGCAACTCCCCAGCGCTGACCTATGCTGAAAGTAATACCGCAGGGTATGTCGTTCAGAGGTCAACGCCATGAACATCAAAACAAGAAGGTACGTCGCGATTTTCATCACCTGCGCCGCCACGCTGGCGCTGTACGGCACCGCTGCCTGGCGGGTCGAGCAGTTGCGACAGTTGCCGCGCGAATATGCGAGCTGCAACTTCGAGCGCTGTATTCCGCACAATGCCACGCTGAACGCATTGCGCTGAGCCTGAGGTTGACTCATCACCTGTGGGAGCTGGCTTGCCAGCGATTGCGGTCTGACATTCAGCATTGAAGGTGACTGGGCCACCGCTATCGCTGGCAAGCCAGCTCCCACAGGTTTTTGCGGCGTTTATGAGATTAATGCTCGGCCTTGAGGCTGTCGCGGAAAGCCTTTGGCGAGATCCCCACCCTACGCCGAAACAGCCGCGTGAAGTTGGTCGGGTCGGAAAACCCCAACAACTCCGACATCTCGTAAATCGTCATGCTGGTGTACGTCAGCAAGCGCTTGGCCTCCAGTAACTGACGTTCATGCATGATCTGCAACGCCGGTTGCCCGGCCAGCTCACGGCACGTGCCGTTGAGGTGCGACACCGAAATGCCCAAGCGATGGGCCAGGTCTTCGACCTTGACGTGCTGGCGGTAAGTCTCCTCGACCAACTGAATAAAACCGTTGAGGTATTCGCGCTGACGTTGCGGCCGCTGACTGGCTTTGTGCCGCACGATCGCCTGCCGGCTGACCCAGACCATGATCACGCTGACCAGCGAATGCATGAGCATTTCACGTGCTGGTTGATGACCGTTGTATTCAGCCTGCAACGCCGAGAACAGGCTGTTGAGGTAATCGCCGTCGTGGCCGGCCGGGTAGTTTTCTGCGCTGGCCAGCGCGTGTACCGAATCGCCCAGTTGCGCCTGCAAGTGGTTGATCAGCGGTGTGGCTAGGGTAACGATGAACCCTTCGACGTCTTCGGAAAAACGAAAGCCGTGCACCGATAACGGTGGCAGCACTTGAATCGCCGGAGTTTGGAGTTGCGTGCGTTGCCCTTCGATCTCAAGCTCTGCCTGACCTTTGAAGACGAAGAGTAACTGGCACAAATCAGCATGGCGGTGGGGTTTGATTTCCCACTCGTGTTCGCGACTGCGGGAGGAAATGGTTTCACAGTGCAGCAAGTCGGGGGTCGGCCAGTCCAGGCTTTCACCGTAGAGCTTGAACACTGGAATCGAAGGCAGCTCAGGCTTGTTCATCACTTCAATCCAGGCCTCGGGGTTGTGGGCGATAATCGCACCGATTGGCAGAATGTACAGGTATCGGCTCAGTTTTCACCTTCAATTGACAGACCCGCAAGGGAAAAATGCAAGCACTCGATCCATAAAAATCATTCACCGGTCTTGGCCGCGTGAAGCTTGCGAGTCATAAAAACAATGAAAACGCTGAAAACCCAAGTCGCCATTATCGGCGCCGGTCCGTCCGGATTGCTCCTCGGCCAGTTATTGCACAACGCCGGCATCGACACCCTTATCCTCGAACGTCAGACCCCGGATTACGTCCTCGGCCGCATCCGCGCCGGTGTGCTTGAACAAGGCATGGTAGAGCTGTTGCGTCAGGCTGGCGTGAGTCAGCGCATGGACGCCGAAGGGCTGGTGCATGGCGGTTTCGATCTGGCCCTGGACGGACGTCAGGTGCACATCGATCTGCACGCACTGACTGGCGGCAAGAGCGTGATGATCTACGGCCAGACCGAAGTCACCCGCGACCTGATGGCCGCTCGTCGGGAGGCTGGCGCGCCTACCATTTACCAGGCAAGCAATGTCGTTCCTCATGGCATGAAAAGCGACGAAGCTTTCGTCACCTTTGAAAAGGACGGCGAAACCTTTCGCGTCGATTGCGATTACATTGCCGGTTGCGACGGCTTCCACGGCGTCGCGCGGCAGTCGATTCCCACCGATTGCCTGAAAGTATTCGAGCGGGTTTATCCGTTTGGCTGGCTGGGCATTCTGGCGGACACGCCGCCGGTGCATGACGAGTTGGTCTACGCCCGCCATGAACGCGGCTTTGCCTTGTGCAGCATGCGTTCGGCCACCCGCACCCGCTATTACCTGCAAGTACCGGCGGATGAAAACGTCGATGACTGGAGCGATCAGCGCTTTTGGGATGAGTTGAAAAATCGTCTGCCAGTAGAGCTTGCCGAGAAACTGGTCACCGGCCCTTCGATCGAAAAAAGCATCGCGCCGCTGCGCAGTTTTGTCGTCGAGCCGATGCAATACGGGCGGATGTTTCTGGTCGGCGACGCTGCGCATATCGTCCCGCCCACCGGCGCCAAGGGCTTGAACCTGGCCGCCAGCGACGTCAGTACGCTGTTCAATATTCTGCTGAAGGTTTACCGCGACGGCCGCACCGATCTGCTCGAGAAGTACTCGGAAATCTGCCTGCGCCGCGTGTGGAAAGCCGAGCGGTTTTCCTGGTGGATGACTTCGGTGCTTCACCGTTTCGATGATCACGACGCTTTCAGCCAACGCATCAGCGCCTCGGAACTGGACTACTTTGTCAGTTCAGAAGCAGGGCGAAAAACCATTGCAGAAAATTACGTCGGACTTCCGTACGAGGCTATCGAATAGCTTCCTATCGACTTACACTGGCGAGCATCCCCGCTCGCCTGACGATCTGCGGGACTCTCACTGCCCGCAGGTTTTGCCCGTGACCAATCTCAATCACCCCGAAACGCCCAAACCGGCCATTCGCAGCGTGCTGGTGGCGCTGATGATGGCGATCTTTCTCGGCGCGCTGGATCAAACCATCGTCGCCGTGTCGATGCCGGCCATCTCTGCGCAGTTCAAGGACGTCAGCCTGTTGGCCTGGGTGATTTCCGGGTACATGGTCGCGATGACGGTGGCCGTGCCGATCTACGGCAAGCTCGGCGACTTGTACGGGCGGCGCAAACTGATGCTGTTCGGCATGGGCCTGTTCACCCTCGCCTCACTGTTTTGCGGCATGGCGCAAAGCATGGAGCAACTGGTGCTGGCGCGGATCCTTCAGGGCATCGGCGCCGGCGGGATGATTTCGGTGAGTCAGGCGATCATCGGCGACATCGTGCCGCCGCGTGAACGCGGGCGTTATCAGGGTTACTTCAGCAGCATGTACGCGGTGGCCAGCGTCGCCGGCCCGGTGCTTGGCGGGTACATGACCGAATACCTGTCGTGGCGCTGGGTGTTTCTGATCAACCTGCCGCTGGGCCTCGGTGCCTGGTGGGTGGCGCGGCGCAACTTGCGCGGGCTGCCGATTCCGCAGCGCAAACCAGTCATCGACTACCTCGGTACGTTGTTGATGATCATCGGCCTCACTGCCCTGTTGCTGGGCATTACTCAGGTTGGTCAGGGTCATTCGTGGCGCAGCGGTGAAGTGCTTGGCCTGTTCGCCTGTGCGGTGGTGGTACTGGCGGTGTTTGTCTGGCACGAGCGCCGGGCGCGGGAGCCTTTGCTGCCGATGCACCTGTTTGCCAACCGCAATGCGTTGCTGTGCTGGTGCACGATTTTCTTTACCAGTTTCCAGGCGATTTCGCTGATTGTGCTGATGCCGCTGCGCTTTCAGACCGTGACCGGTGCCGGAGCTGACAGCGCCGCTTTGCACTTGTTGCCATTGGCGATGGGGTTGCCGATTGGTGCATTTTTCGCCGGCCGGCGCACGTCGATCACCGGGCGTTACAAACCACAGATTCTGAGCGGCGCTCTGCTGATGCCGATCGCGATTCTCGGCATGGCATTCAGCCCACCGGAGGCGACGCTGATCAGCGCACTGTTCATGTTGCTCTGTGGTATTTCCAGCGGCATGCAGTTCCCGACTTCGCTGGTCGGCACACAGAATTCGGTGGAACAACGCGACATCGGCGTGGCCACCAGCACCACCAACCTGTTTCGCTCTCTCGGCGGCGCGGTGGGCGTGGCGTTGATGTCGGCGCTGTTGCTGGCGTTGTTGCAGGATTCGAGTTTCGCCCATCTGGCGAGCAGTTCGCTGATGAGCGAGGGGCATTCCGGCAACGTTCTGCTCGATGGTTTGAACGCCGCACCGGGGGATGCGCAGGACGCCTTGCGGGCGGAATTGCTGGTGACATTCCGGCACTTGTTGTGGGTGAGTGCAGCGGTGTCGTTGCTGGGGTTGGCAGCGGCGATTGCGATGCCGAACAACCTGCTGCGCGGGCGTGAGCACGGCGCTAAATAACCGCAAAAGATCGCAGCCTTCGGCAGCTCCTACAAGGGCATGCA